>JBCCRH010000129.1:0-13542 GCA_039208045.1 Bacteroidota bacterium | reverse complement strand
GCGCAAAATATTGGATATTACTTGGCCATTGCCCTGCTTAAATATCCAATATTGAGCCTCCCGCGACCTCCCCAACCCTTAAACTCCCAAACTCCTCAACCCCAAAACCATTCTACTCCTTCACGACCCGCGCCGAGTACACCCCATCCTTCGTCTCCAAGCGCAAGAAGTACACCCCAGCAGCCAAATTAGACAAGTCAATAGAATTCAACTGACCACTGCCTACCGACCACTGACCACTGCTCACCACCTGCCCCATGCTATTCATCACATCCACCCGCTCCGGCTGCACATGTTCAAAGAACACCCGGTCATTCGTCGGATTCGGGAAGATCTTGATATCCGTTTGAGAGATTTCTTGTACGGTACCTACGACCATGTCACAAGAGACACAGAAGGCAAAGCAGACCAAGTCAATCGTGAAGTCCATATCGCCTACTTCTACAAATCGATCGGCGAAATCGCCAGTAGTACAGTTTTCTCCGATGGAAGTATCGATGGTTTCCCAGCCATCCGCGCCATTTTTAAACTTATAGCGGTAGGTGCCTGGTACCATATCTACGGTCGCCGTCCAGATATTGTCGGTGCCTTCGGTCATCGCAATATTTTGGAAGTCGCTGAATTCGCCCGCTAAGAACATGCCATCAGGGGCAAGCTCACCATTTTGTACTAATAGTGAGGCATCTACTTGGAAGGTGACGGCAGTAGTAGGGACGCCACGCTTAGTCACCTGCACACAAAACTCCCCATCTGATGGGAAATCAGGGCCGAAGCCATCAATCATCATTTTGTATTCGACGCCAGCTTCTGTCTGGAACTCTATACCCGCAGGGAATGGGCCACCTTGTTGTGCATCTGGGCCATCCTCGTTACAAGCCACTGTCATTAAAGAATCACAGCCACCAGAATAGATGACCATTTGGGTATCTCCGTCATCGATATAATCGGTAGCATCACATTCTACGGTAGTGATATAGTAGGTGCTACCATCGCCTACAAAGTTGAACCATAGTGTCCGCTCTAGAGAAGGGGCACCACCTAAGCCATCGGGCTCACCAAAACATTCCAAACCAAAATCAGGGTCAGAAGGATCAGTGGTAGCATCATTGTTATTAAAAATAGCGGAAGTCTGTGGCTCCTCTTCCGCTTGGCCGAAGAGCGAACTGATGTCAGCACCACCATCGCACATATCATTAGCAGGGCCCGTCATTTCTTCTACCACCACATCAGCAGTTGCAGACCCCACACAACCATTCGCATCCGTGAAGGTATACGTAAGGGTATGTGTGCCTACTCCTGGGATGTCGGGATTGAAAGAGAAGGATAAGCCATTGCCACTATCGGTGACCCCAGGACCACTGTATACGCCGCCTTCTGGCGAACCACCTAGGATGCCGCCAACCGCTGTACCGATTGTAAAGGTGGTGACGGCAGGGGTGAAGGTAACCGTAGGTGCTGCCAATACTTCAATATCAGCCGTAGCTTCGGCGGTGCAAGCACCGGTGGAGCAGGTGAAGGTGCGGAAGGTGTAGTCAGAATCAGGAAAAGGGTTGAAAGGTGAACTATTTGAATCATAAGCCTGACCATTCGCGTAGGAATTACCAATGCCGATGAAAATGTTATCGTCTCCAGTTATTACTAAAAAATAGGTGGTGCCAGGCATAACATCCACCGCTGCCCAGGATACATCTGCATAACTGCCGGCAGCCACTGCAACCATACCATTTGCTAACATATTAGCTCCAGTTGCATTGGGTAATGCATCCCATAATTCAATAGTTAGATTACCACTACCACTATTGTTGCTAACCAAAAAGCCTGCCCCACAAATTTGAGTGGCAGTAGGAACAAAGGACTGTGCGAAAGGTCCAACTACAGTAAGATTTAACTCAGTGAATAAGGGTGCAGTAGTCTGCTCCTGATCAATGTTCGAGCTGGTCACCGTATAGGTTACCGTCTGTGCACCCACACCCGCTGCTGCCGGATCAAAGCTAAAGGTCATACCGTTGCCATCATCGGTAACGCCGGGGCCACTGTACACCCCACCTTCCGGTAGTCCACCACCAAGGTCGGACTGTGCGCCTCCATTCTCGCAGACCTCGGTGAGGGTGGAGGTGAAGGTGGCATCAGGGGCTGCGGATACTTCAATGGTTGCTGTTGCTGAGGTAGTACCACTGCCATAGGTGATCGTAGCTGTGCCTGTACCTGCCGCCGCTGGATCAAAGCTAAAGGTCATGCCATTGCCATCGTCCGTTACGCCAGGGCCGCTGTATACGCCACCAGCAGGGGTGCCGCCGCCAAGGCCAGTCTGCACGCCTGCATTTGCACATACAGGATCAAACATGGTCGGGAAATCCAATTCTACGGCTTGTGTACCGCAGCCGTCTAATTGGGTAAGCACAACCGCAAAAACATCCTGCCAATTACCAGTAGCCAAATCAGGAGGGTTCGGGCTGGTATCGTAATTACTTGTATGGGCTAACCCAACTGAACTAGAAGTGCTCTCCCATCGGGTTCCACTCCAAGAAATAGTAATGTCATCAGTACCTAACGTGCCACTATAAGAATTACGACCATTCACTTCGCCAACAAATGATAATGGTCCTGAAAAACCACTACTAAGACCAAAATTAATCTCACACTCCACCTCAATCGTCTGCGTCACATTATTCCCACCTGGGCCATCGCCATAGCTAATGGTAGCGGTACCGACACCCGCTGCCGCTGGGTCAAAGCTAAAGGTCATACCATTTCCATTGTCGGTTACGCCAGGGCCAGAGTAGACACCACCTGTCGGCGTACCGCCGCCTAGGCCGGTTTGTACGCCTGCATCAGGGGCAAATGGGCCGGCATCCAGCGTAAAGTCGAGGACGACAGCCTGGGTGCCAGAGCCAGATACCTCAAAGAGGACATCAACGTCGGAACGCTGCCAATTGCCCGTTTCAAAATTAGGCGGGTTGGGCCCTACATCGTAATTACTGAAATAGACGACGGTGCCTTGTGCGACGGCGTAAATCTCCCATCGGCTACCGGACCAACGAAAGCCTACATCAGCGTCTGCAACTTGACTAGACTTATAACTATTTCTCCCATTGACTTCTCCATCATAGTTACAAACAAAAGTGCCAGGGACAAAAGAATCTCGAAAATTAATCGTATTCCCCGGCTGTGCCAACAACTGCGTGCTGCCTAGCAGGAGGAAAAAAATAAATACACCTAACTGGTAGATACGCTTCATAAAACTGTAGTTTTTAAAAAATTAGATAAATGGGTTGTTTTTCATTTCTTGATGAATGACTAAAAATGGGGTATTGGGGGCGCTTTGCCAAATTTTAGGCGGGTTTTGGTACGAATGGTAGGGATTATGGTACGAATGGTTTGGGGGTTTAGGGGTTTGAGGGTTTAGGGGTGATGGGTTTTGGGTGACGAGTGGCGGGTAGCTCAATATTGGATATTTAAGCTATGCAAAGGCTAAGTAATATCCAATATTTCGCGGGACGGGAGGGTGATGGTGACTTGGATGCCTTGGCCTTTTTCGGAAGTAACCTCTAGGGTGCCGTTGATGAGGTTGACGCGGGTTTCGATGCTTTTGAAGCCGAGGCCGGTGGAAAGGGCTTGGATTTCGGTGGGGTTCATGCCTTGGCCGTTGTCGGAGTAGCGGATGTGGAGGGCGGTGGGGTGTTGCTCGAAGTGGAGGGTGATGGTGGAGGCTTGGGCGTGTTTGAGGGTGTTGTTGAGGAGTTCTTGGATGATGCGGTAGATGGCGAGGTCTTGTTGTTTGGTGAAGGTGTAGGGCTGATCGGTATGGAAGTGGACGTCGAGGCCATTAAGCTTTTGGATGCGTTGGCAGAGGTCGTGGAGGGCGCGGAGCACGCCGAAGCGATCGAGGGTAGTAGGGAGGAGGTTGTGGGCGATGCCGCGGGTTTGTTCGATGGCGGTGTCGACCATGTCTTTGGTTTCGGTGATGAGTTCTTGGAAGTCGTCGCTGCGCTCGGTGGTGGCAAATTGGGCGACGTAGAGGCGGATGGCGGAGAGGATGCTACCTACGCCGTCATGCAAGTCGGTGGCGACGCGCTTGCGCTCCACTTCTTGGGCGGCAATGGTGGATTCGAGCAAGTCCTTTTGGTAGGCCGCCTCCATGCCTCGGATTTGGTCTTGCTGCGCAAAAAGGCGCCGCTGGTAGACGATAAAAAAGACAATAATAGCCAGCGCCAGCAGCAACATGCCGATGACACCCAATAAAATAAGCGGTAAAGTCGTATCTACCCCGGAACTCTGATCCATAAGGCAATGCTGTAGAAGATATTGAGTAAGATCCTAAAGATACCATGTATGCCCCAAATAATGAAAAGGGCTTCCATAGAAGCATTGACCGTATTGGTAAATAAAAAAATAAAGAGGCTACTGGCAAAGTAGAGTAGCACGCCCGTGCTGATCCAAAAGAGCGGCTCGCGCTCTAGGTATTTGATTTTTAATTCCCGTAAGGTGATATAGAAAAAGCTAAGGGCAAAGCCGATGAGGAGTAGGGCTTCGACAGAGGTGGAGTAGCTGTTGAATTGTTCGATGCCACTGAGATAAAGCATATCAAGGAGAACGAAAAGTGTGAAAAAAATAATAGCTATCCATGCGACTTTAGTCTTGTCATTCCTTTCCCAGTTTTGGGTGAAAACATAAGCTAACAAGGTAAACTCAGCAATCGTAAATAAGTAAAAGACAATATTATGCAACCCACTATTGTAGGCGATCCAGTAGACTGCTACTTCAGTAGCAATAGAAAGCAATACTAAGAGTAGTATTGCCTTCTGATTGTTTCTGAGCTGTCGAGTATTGAATAAGCCTACCAAAGCTGGTAATATTCCAGAGTAGAGTACAAGATCAGTGATGAATTCAGCTATTTTTTGCTCCATGATTTACGACATTTTAGTCACTATCCTCCACCAGGATTGGGACAAAAAGGAGGGCAAGGCTTAGCCCGATCATAATTACTACCTGGCCCCGAACCATCTTCAGGAAACGCCAATGCTGAAGACACTTCAATGATAGGCCTAAAACTAAAAGGATGAGTAAGCTGTACCGTCAGGCCTGCCCCTAAAAAAACATGAATATAGCGATCCTCCTCAGATACCGACTTTAGGTCTTTAATGATACCTTCTACATCACTATGGATAATGGTGTAATTTCGTATTCGCTTATTCGAAAAAGCGTTTTCAGGCGTTAGCTTAATGACTGGTTTATTGTACTTAAAATCGATTTTATTGACTGTAGTTCCATGAAAAGCATTCGTTATTTGATCGTCGGTTAGTTCTGCCCAGTGTTGTTTAAATAAGCTAGATATAGAGGAGGTGATTTCTATATAGCCTTCAAAGGTTAGTTTTGTCTCTATTATTTCTGGCTCATAGGTGAGCGTGTAGTGCGTAGCATTTCCAGTTACCGGGACGATAGAAAAAACAGGGGCAAATTTGAGCTGATTGTCATCGGCGTCGTACTCGCACCCCATAATGATCCTAAAGCAGTCAATTTTTGAAGCACCAAGGGCTACTATCTGTGCTATAGCATCGTCCCCTAGCTTGAAATAATTGGTGTATCGTTTTAGCTTATTGTCGCTATCCTCATAATAAAATAGGTCACTAAGGTTAGCGGGAAGGCATTCTTCCCAGGTTTTCTGTTTGTTGGATACTTCTTCCAACCGTAGTAAGGTACTCATGTTGTTTTGTTTTATTAGGTTTGAAAAGTGTTGTTTTGTGTGTCCGTGCTTAGCCGATTTTCAATCTGCGGGTTGCTTGTTCTTTCGCTGCTGTTGCCTGGTTGCCTACGGCGTGTTCATTTTTCTTCTAGCCATCGGAAGTGAAAAACCTAGCCCGTGCTTAGCGGATTTGCAATCCGCGAGCTAACTGTTCTTTCATAGCCGCTTCCTAGCTTGCCTCCGGCGGGTCCCTTTTTTCAGTCGATAAAAAAGGGACGAAAAAATCTTGGCAAATTAAAGGCTCGACTCGAAGCTGGCACCCGCACCCATCTAATTTGCCGATCTGCCCGCTTAGGGAGAGCTTGCCTTTGGCAAGTCCCATCTATTCTAGGGTGATTCGCCTTTGGCGCAGCGCTTTACTCAATAACGTACAAACCTAGCCCGTGCTTAGCGGATTTGCAATCCGCGAGTTGAGCTAGCACCCGCATCTACGCACTTTGGCGAATTAGCCCCTACGACAGCTGCACTAGCTGATTGCGAATCGAGAAAATGACGAGGCCGGCGGTGTTGCGGACGCTGGTTTTGTTCATTAGGTTTTTGCGGTGGTTTTCGACCGTGCGGATGCTGATGAAGAGTTCTTCTGCAATTTCGGCGGAGGTGTACTCCTTGCAGATGAGTGTGAGCACTTCCATTTCGCGTTTTGTGAGTTGGAGGTGGTCGGCGGTTTTCCAGGGGCGTATTTCGCGCTGTTTTTTTTGCATGCCTTTTAGTAGAGCCTTCGAGACGTAGTCATTGAAGTAAAACTCTTTTTCGACGACGGCGATAATGGCTGCTCGTAGTATCTCGGGCTCCTCGTTTTTCAATAAATAGCCATTCGCGCCCACGCGCATCAGGTGGTTGATCAGTTCCTCTTCATCGTAGGAGGTGAGGAGGAGGATCTTGATTTTGGGGTATTGAACTTTGATCTGCTCGGTAGCTTCCATGCCATCCATCACGGGCATTCGTAAGTCCATCAGGATGACGTCGGGTTCTTCTTGGGCGATGGCAGCTATCAATTCTTGGCCATTGCTGGCTTCAATGATGAGTTCAATTTCCTGATAAGCGCGGAGGATTAAGCGCAGCCCTTTTCGGAAGAGCACCTGATCGTCCGCGATGGCTAATTTGATGGTGTTTGTCATGTTTTCAAAAATAGGGGTTTCTACGCACTTTTTAGACTTGTAGGTAAAAACTGCAAGACGTAGGTAGAAGCACTTTATTCCTGAAAATGGCGATTTCCACGCTTATTTACCTGCTCCACTTCGAGCCATCTTTGTCTTGCAATCAATGGAGAGCGGCGCTGTTGCATATTACAACTTTCTGTAGCGAAAAAGGAGCAAAAACGCTGTATACCAGGAGATTTGACGGAAAATGTGACCAGATTGACGGATTTGGTTACCTCGCTTGTCGCACTTTTGTAGCGTCCGTTAACGAGACAAGTCTAGATGTGAAACCCAAATTCCCTCATTTTTTTTAAACCAAAACTATGCAATCATTTCGTATCATAATTATCGATGCTAATCCCAATTCAGTTCAAACCATTACCAACGATTTAATGGCCCACGGGCACCAAGTGGTGGGGAGCGCCGCTTCTTATCGTGCAGCCAAAGCGCTGTATATCGGAAGTCAGCCAGATATAGTGATCAGTGAAGTACACTTGACGGAGCGCTATGCTGGTATTGAATTCGCACAATTTGTACTAGCCCAACCAACACCTAAACCCTTTATTTTTTTGACAGCAGCCAGTGATACATCAACCATTCATCTCGCTAAGCAAACTCTTCCGGCGGCTTATTTAACCAAACCCGTACGCCAGCAAACTTTATTGGCAACCATCGAAATTGCCATGTACGCCCACCAAGAACAGGAGCAAGAAAAGGAAACCATCCGCTTCTACAATGGAAAGCAGTATTATCAAGTAGCAATCGATGACATCCTCTACTTACGCTCAGAACACAACTATGTACACATCAAACTGGCTAACACCAAGGCCATTTTGCAACGCGCTTCCCTGCGGGATATACTGGAAAAGCTCCCGGAAGGGCAATTTGTGCAAACGCACCGCTCCTACGCCGTCAACTTAGAACAAGTGGATCGCTGGGATGGCGGGCAGCTATATGTGCAGTCTAACCCCATTCCCGTGAGCAGGACGCGCCGCAAGGAAATTTTTGGCACACTACCCTTAGCACTCACCGCCTCCTGAATGAGCGCTACCAATGAAAACAAACTGGATATGCTACAAATAGACCAAAATACGCTAAAGGCTATGGATACCTACATTCAGCAACACATAAGCGATCCCTTGCTATCCGTATCCAAGCTCGCTTCCGCCTTCTTTATGAGCGAATCAACCCTGCTCCGCCGCATCAAGTACCTGACTGGGAAAACACCCCATCAATACCTGAAAGAGCTGCGGCTACAAAAGGCAAGGCGGTTGCTAAGGCTTGGCGTATATGCTACCGTAGCAGAAGTAGCCCAAGAGGTGGGCTTTAGCAATGCTCGTTCCTTCACCCGAAGCTACAAGCAACGCTTTGGAGCACCACCCTCCGAAACACAAGTCACTAAAAAAAAGAAATAAATGCACCCCCCACTGACTACTGACTACTGCCCACTGACTACTAACTACCGCCACTGACTACCCCCACTAACTAATGACACATAAACAAAATAAACCCCAAAACCCATTAACCCCCAAACCCCCCAACCCCCAAACCAAAAAATAACAATAATCACATAAACCCAAACCATCGTACCAAACCACCTTAAAAAATTGGTGGCATGGGAGAAAACAAAGATCATTGTGCCAGAACAGTTAACTGAACGCATAAACACAAATAGGAGAACGCCGAAAATCCTTTCCAAGAGTAGGCAAAACATCAAAACCAAAATTTAATGAGAAACGTATTTTTTCTTTTCGCATTCTTACTAATCGGCCAATGGGCCATTGCTCAATCGCTAAGCTGCGAAGTAGGAGGCAAAACGGCGATTGTGCGGGTGGCCTCTATTACCAGTAGTGCCGTCATGGTAGAGGTTGACCTGACCAAGCTACGCGCTAAAACACAGTTTAATCCACCTGGTGCCGCAGTAGCTGCTTTTACCTTGACCAATGGAACCTGTGAAGGTTGTCAACCGGCTAGAGGGGCAAAGAAAACAACATGGAAGATCAAAAAAAGTGGTTCTGCTGCCCCTGTGATGACTTGGACGAGCTTTGCCGGTGGCGATTGCAATGGTAAATTTATTACCTTAGCCCCTGCTGCTAAAAGTACTTTGACGGCTGGACAAGAGTTAAAACCTGCTAGCAAGACCTTTAGCGAAAGCGAGATTTTAGTATCAGCTAATAAAAAGTATATGCTGAGATTGCAGCGGGAAGATGGCAACCTATGCATCTACCGGTATCAGAACGGCAAGCAAGGTAGTTTTGTATGGTGCTCTATGGCGCAAGGTTTTAAACCTGGGAATTTCATTATGCAGGCTGATGGCAATGCAGTAGTCTACACTTCCGGCAATGATGCCAAGTGGTCTACCAAGACGCATCCTTATTATGATAGAAAGTATAGAGATGCCAAAAAGAGGCCTGTAAAGCTGGTACTAGAGAATGATGGTAAGTTGAAGTTGTATAATGCAACTGGTACTGTGATGTGGTCTTCATAAGAGGCTATATATACAAAAGACCTATAGAAATTGAAAATCGAGATTATGATGGAAGGCCTGGCTTGCTATCCGCCTTAGGTGGAAAAAGAAAGCTAGGCCCTTTTCTCAGTTGAAGTACAAACAGGGCCATGGCCCCATTTTTTAACCATTTAATTGTTCTACAAGATGAAAAAATTATTCTTTTTTGCCGCTTTATTAGTTAGCGTAAGCGTATTCACAGGTTGTGATGATGATGATGAGCCAACCTGTAATACGGAAGACCTGGAGGATGTACTTTCTGGTAAAACCTGGAGAGTGGAAGGAACCGACGACGTTTTAGTATTTAACGCAGATGGTACCTTGGTCGATGATGGTGGTGTTTTTACTCCACAAGTGACAAATAGCAAGTCCTGGGCAGCTTTTGGAGCGGACTCTTTTTCGGCTTCTTATATTACTGGGTCTGGTAGTGGTAGTTTTTCTACTACAGCGAGCATGGTAGAGTGTGATCGAGTGGTGCTTCCAGATTTTGGTGGTGATGTTGTTCTGATTCGCCAGTAGTAGGCGTTTAACAACGCTTTGTGGAGAAGCCCGTGTTTGCCAAACGTGAACACGGGCTTTCCCACATCAGAACTTAATCAACGTATATCCTTCTGCTTGGAGCGACAAAATTACAGTCATTGCCGAAAGGCCCACTTGCACCGACTCCGCCATCTGCTCCCGATCCACTCCTCTCGAATAGACCGACTGCCCACAGATATAGAGCTGTGCCCCTGCTGCTTTCAGCTCTTTCAGCAAGGGGGTGTTGGGGTTTTCCACGCCATGTTTCTCTTGGTAGCCTGCATCCGTCAGCACATCAAAGCTGGCTTTATTGTGAAAAACGCCTGCCACTTTTAGGTTTTTCAGCGGCACGCCTGCTTGTGCGTGCATATTGAGGAAGCGCGCGAGGGTGTTGAGCTGCGGATTGACCTTAGTGGGATCATCAGGCGTATTGTAAATATCAAAAACGACTTTGTACACTTGATCTGGATTGGTTTTAAAATCGGGGCTGGGCACTGCAAAGACGGCGCCTTGGCTTTCGATGATGGGGCCGGTGCTGCGTTCTTGGGCAAAGGTGGAGAGGGCGAACAATAGGGAGGAGAGAAGGAGAACGTATTTCATGCTTTGTTGTTTTTGCTTAGTATTTCATCGCGGATTGCAAATCCGGGCTTCAACCTCGGAGGTCTAAGCAAGTGCGTACTAAGCGAAGACCTCCGAGGTTTTGCGGGCGGTGAGGTTTCTGCTTATTCTTATTCCTTTAGTACCCAAATGCCTAGGCTCTCCGCACCCAGCTGTACTTGCAAGGGCTGCCCTCCAGTAAGCGCCTTCCCCTTCACTCCTTTGAGGTGATCCACAGCTCGTGTATTCCCAATCTGCTGCCACGTCCCTGCGGGCAAATCGATGCCCGAAAAGGTAGCGGTTGCTTTACCTGGATTGAGCAATACGAGCACCTTGCCATCCACCAAATAACCCAACTGACTCTCCTCTGCTGGCGTAATAAACTGATAGTAGTCCTCTTCCACCGCTTCTGTTACACGAAAGACCTTGCCGTATTCGCTTTTGCGAAAAGCAATGAGGCCTTTCCAGAAGGCGTACATATTGGCATAGTCATTGGTATTGCCTGCTTTGGGGCGGTTACCCACTTGCGCCCACACGAAATTATTGGCAATGCGGTGGTTGTATGAGTCGCGGTAGCCGTGCATGTACGAGTTGTAACCTGCCTTGGTGGTTTTGACTACCTCTTTGAGGGGGGCGTGGGCTTTGCTACGCATAATTTCGGAACCTCCGTGCAGCACGATAGGGCCGAGGGTGGTGTGCAATAGCGTGACCGCAATTTTGTAGAGGTTTTGATCTACGGCGGTACGCCCGTCGAATTTCGGCCCACCGAACTGATCGGCCAAGGCGAAATTGTCGTGAATATCGAGATAGCTGATGCCATCTAGTGGCGTATCATCGTCGGGGAAGGCATTAGTAAGGCCTTTCATGACGTTCTCGCGCTCGTCGTACTTGCCACCGGGCCAGCCACGGTCTTTGAGTGGGGCGTTTAGTTCAAAAACAGGGCCTTTAAAGGCATTGCGCGAATCGTCTTGAAAGAAAGTAATCGGGGAGTCCTCTTTGTACCAGTCCCAGTCGGGGTTCTCCTCGTAGTTGGGGTCATTGGAGCCAATCCAAGCTTCTCCGTACACAATTTTATCTGCTCCGAGTGCTTGGCGCAACGCAATAAGCGTTTGCTCATCAATCTGACCCGCCAAGTCGATGCGAAAGCCATCGATCCCAAACTCATTGATCCAGTGCTGGCACTGGTCGATGATCCAGCGCTGCGTCATCGGTCGGTTTTCGGTTTTGACTTCGTTGCCATAGGCTCCGATATGCTCCAGGTCTTTGGTGCGATAATAGTACTGCTTGTCGATGGCATTGAAATTGAAAAAGAAGCTGTTGGCATCCATATTTTCTGCTGTATGGTTGGGTACAATGTCGATGATGACGGCGATGCCTTTGTCGTGAAAGGCTTGCACTAAGTCGCGGAACTCCTCTCGTTCGGCGCCTGGCTCCAAGCCTTTGGTGCGGTATTTTGACTCCACAGCAAAGGCGTGAGAGGTACGGTAGCCCCATTGGTAGTTCTCTTCGCTCATGCCCTGCTCAATCATATAGGGATCGTCTTTAAAGGAAGCCTTCCAGTCTGCATCGGGGAAGTGGAGGTACTCTTGTACCGGCATGAGGTGTACTACATTGATACCCAAATCAAGGAGATAATCGAAACCAATTTTCTCCCCATTCTTATTCTTTAAGCCTGGGATAGTCATGCCTTTGATGGTTCCCTTTAGTTTTTTATCGATTGGTAGTTGGTCGGTAAAGTCTTGGACATGCACCTCGTAGGCAATCACCTCTTCCATTTTTGGAATGCCATTTTGGAGGGGGCTAGCGGGTGCGGTGGCTTGCCAGATGCGTGCTTTCCCCCAGGTATTGTCGCTTACGCGGGCGTAGGGGTCCGTGATGTGTACGGGGGTACTTTCGTAAAAATGGTTACCTGGGTCGTTGGCGCCGTGGATGGTAAAGTCGTAGTAAATGCCATGTAGGTTGCGGTTAATTTGTTTTTCCCAGACGCCTTGTTCGTCTTGTACCATTTCGTAGATAGTCATTGGCTCGGCATCGTCTTTTCCTTGGTAGAGGTAGAGTCGTACCATTTCTGCCCTGGGGGCAAATAAGCGAACCATCGTTTGGTTGCCCTTAATATTTGCGCCAAGCGGTTTGGTAGAGTACAGCTCCCGAAACCAGCCGTCGAAGGAGCAGTGCGCTTTGAGGTCTAAAGATGGGATTTCCAGATAATAGACCCGTTTGATGTCGATCGGCTCTGCTGTCGTGAGTAGCGTTTGGCGAGCAGTATTGGGGAGTATGCCCGCGATAGGGATGCGCTTCCCAGTTGCATCTGTCAGGCGATAGCCATCAGCATGCATCGGTCGGTCGCCCAAAATGTCAGCCCAAATGGTATAGGGCCCCCGAAGTTCTGCCTTTAGGGCTTTGGTGATCGCCTGCGGCATAAATACGAGATTGCCACCTTTGGTGTTGGTAGCCGCAGCCGGCGGATCGAGCCATGCGCCATCATCCACTCGAAACTTAAATTCTTGATTGGGTTGAATGGTTTCTAAGTCTGTATTGTCGACTGTAAGTGTCCAGAGTGCGCCCTGTTGCATGAGTTTCCATGCTTCAGCTTCCATATTTTGATCCCAGCCCCGAAACATTCCGGTAACGGTAACCAACATAGGCTGACGATCATAGATACTAGGGTCAAAAATGAAGGTAGTTTGATCTTTAGTATGGGCGTAGCCTTGCAGTCGTTCTTCGGGAGAAAAGGTCTGGCCATTTGCCGAAAGGCAGCAAACGAGTAGGGCTATAAGGCTTAGGAAAGCAGAAGTACTGTTCATTTTATTTTTTGTTTGTTAGCAACCGGAAGATAGATAAGGATTTGGCTTTCGCCAAGTTTTATGGTTCTATTCCCAATATCGTTCGGACTTGCGCTTCGTTCAGTTGGGTGAGGGTGGCAATTTCAGTAATGGGTACTTGTGCTTTATAGAGTCTTTTGATCATCGAGGCTTTCAAGTCTTGCGCTTGTGATAGTTGTTGCTCAACTTCTTTTACTTTTTGCTGTGCCTGTTCTG
>JBCCRH010000128.1:0-13598 GCA_039208045.1 Bacteroidota bacterium | reverse complement strand
GTAATGATGCCTCGAATGGATGGACTGACCTTATGTGAAACCTTAAAAACGGATGACCGGACTAGCCATATTCCGATTATTCTACTTACTGCAAAAGCTACTATAGCTAGTCGGTTGGAAGGACTGGAAAAAGGAGCAGATGCGTATTTAGCTAAGCCATTTCAACGAGAAGAGTTGCTCCTTCGATTAGACAAATTAGTGGAGTTGCGTAAGCGTTTGCAAAAGCATTTCAATGCTACTGGAACGCTGTTAGAAGCAATTCGAGATAATAAGGAACCCACGCCTGATCAACGCTTCGTACAAACCTTGCTCCGTTTAATAAAGCAGCGGCTAGATGATCCGGATTTAAGCGTTGTTGATCTTTGCCGGGCGGTGAAAAGAAGCAACACGCAAGTTAACCGGAAGCTCAAGGCGCTAACGGGCAAGACGCCTTCTCAATTTATTCGATTTGTTAGGCTACAGCACGCCCTGGAACTGCTGAAAACTTCAGATTTAAATATTTCTGAAATTGCCTATCAAGTAGGTTTTAGCAATGCGAACTATTTTAGCCGTGCTTTTTCTGAAGAATTTGGCACAGCTCCAAGTGGTGTGCGTAAGTGACAGATTAACAGTATTTTAAAGTGTATCCTAGGGCTAGGGTGTGGAATAAGTGCTATAACTTTTGAGTCTAGTTGGAATAAAGGAAGACTTTGACAAATAGTGAATATCGGAACTTGAAATTTTTGAAGAGGTTTGGAGTATTCAATTCATTCAAAACCAAACATCTTATGAAGTTATTCATGAAAGTTCCGTTTATTTTATTCATTTCTTTACTAAGTGTTCAGTTAATGGTTGCCCAAGAATCTGTTTATTTTTCAAAAGGTGATCTGGTAAAAGGATTTCATTGGGATGGTACCAATGCTAATTATGTGGCAAATATAGAGGGCAAGTTAACCTTGTACACTAGACGATTTAATGGATTAGACCTAGACCCAAAAGTGAATTCAGCATCTTTTTCGATAGGAGATTTTCCAAAGGACGCTATTTTAAGAGGCTTTAACGTGCACCTCGATAACTCCAGAAGACCTATCTATTCGTATGTAGTTTTTGATCCTGTAGATAATTCAAGCTGGCTGGTTCAGCGCTATGCAGGACGCACCAATGAAATTGCTCGCACTAGAATTGAAAGTCGTGATCCCATCCGTGGATGGTGGTGGGATGGCAGTAAAATAGCGGCGTATCTGTATTACACAGGCGGTGCCACCCAAATCATCGTCCGAGAATTTGACGGTAGTTCTTTTGGCGAGGTCATCAAAGAATTTGCCCTTGCAGGTGGAGACAAAAATAGAACCTTTAATTATTATGACAAGTGGGAGCTCGGTACGATCAGTATCAACTATTGTGAGCTTAGAGGCGGTAAATTGTATTTGGCGCAACGAAAGTTGAACTAGGAAGCAGGGGAAGGGCAGGGGGAGTTTAAGGGTTTAAGGGTTTGAGGGTTTAAGAGTAAATATTATACCCCAACTCCCCAACCCCTCAACTCCTCAACTCCTCAACTCCTCAACTCCTCAACTCCCCAACCCCTCAACTCCTCAACTCCCCAACCCCTCAACTCCTAAACTCTAAAACCCCTGCTTACCTCCCGCGCAATCACCAATTTCTGGATTTCTGAGGTGCCTTCGCCAATCGTGCAGAGCTTGGAGTCGCGATAGTACTTTTCTACTGGGAAATCCTTGGTGTAGCCATAGCCGCCGTGGACTTGGATGGCTTCTGTCGAGACCGATACTGCTACTTCGGAGGCGTAGTATTTAGCCATCGCTGAAATTTTGGTCACCTTTTCGCCAGCGTCTTTGAGGTCGCCAGCTTTGCGGGTGAGGAGTTCGGCTGCTTCGATTTGGGTAGCCATATCGGCGATTTTGAAGCTGACGCCTTGGAACTTCATGATCGGCTTGCCGAATTGTTCGCGTTCTTGGGCGTACTTGAGGGATGCTTCGTAGGCGCCTTTGGCGATGCCTAAGGATAGGGCAGCGATAGAGATGCGGCCGCCATCTAGTATTTTCATCGATTGGATGAAGCCTTCGCCTTCATTACCTAGCATTTGGCTTTTGTGTACGCGGCAGTTATCGAAGATGAGTTCTGCGGTTTCAGAAGCGCGCATGCCGAGTTTGTTTTCTTTTTTGCCGGAGGTGAAGCCAGGTGTGCCTTTTTCGATGATGAAAGCCGTCATGCCGTGGCTGTCGAGTAGCTCTCCAGTGCGCACAATGACTACTGCTACATCGCCGGATTTACCATGTGTAATGAAGTTTTTGGCACCATTGATGACATAATAGTCGCCATCGCGCTCGGCTACACACTTCATACGGCCGGCGTCGCTACCGGTATTGGGTTCAGTGAGTCCCCAGGCTCCGATCCACTCGCCGGTGGCTAGCTTTGGTAGGTAGTGCTGCTTTTGTTCTTCGTTACCAAACATCAGAATGTGGTTGGTACACAAAGAATTGTGAGCAGCTACGGATAGTCCGATGGAGCCACACACTTTTCCAATTTCTTCAATGACTGTGATATATTCCTGATACCCTAAGCCAGCGCCACCGTAATGTTCTGGGACTAGTATGCCCAAAAAGCCATAATCGCCCATTTCGTGGAACAGATCTTTAGGAAAAATTTGCGCTTCGTCCCACTCCATGACGTGTGGTCGAATACGTGTTTCTGCAAAGTCCCGCGCACTATCTTTGATGAGTTGCAGGCTTTCTTGGCGAGATACAACCATAAGTTCGAAGTTTTTAAATTTGGTGTTTTAGTTAGTTCGATTTGAGTACTTATAATATAGAAAATAACGATCAATCTTGTTCGACAGTTGTTACCAAGATACTAAATTATAAAATGGAAAGAGCCATTTTACTATTTTGACACTGTAGTAGGCACACTACCACGCGCTTGTGTACTACTAAAACCCAGCGCTTGCCGCATTTTGGTATGTATATCTGTATTTTCATAAATACCAGCAAATAGCTCGGAGGAGGGGCCAAAGGCAAAAACAGGAATCATAGCCGCAGTATGGTCATTGCTGGTAAAGGCGCCCGTTACTTTTCGCTTCATATTTCCTTCTAATATACTGTAGCCTCCCGTCTCATGGTCAGCAGTGACAATTACGAGCGTATCCCCCCGCTTTCTGGCAAAAGACAGTACTTCCGCAATAGCCCGCTCAAAATCGAGCGCTTCCTTGATTAACATTTTGGAATCATTGGCGTGCCCGGCCCAATCAATTTGTGAGCCTTCAATCATCAAAAAGAAGCCTTTATCGCTGTGTTTACTTAAAAATTTGGTAGCCAGGAGACTAGCGTAGGGAAGGTAGTTGCGCCCTGCTGTAATGCCCAAGGGCTGCTTATCCGCTGTAAAAAAGATGAAATTTTTGAGGGGATTGATAGAGACGCGCTGCAACTCATCGTTGAAATAGTCATAGACATTATATCCCTTTTCTTCAAAAGCTTGGATCAGATCGCGCTCGTCATCTCGGCGGTCAAAGTACTTTTTTCCTCCTCCTACTAAGAAGTCGATTTCAGTATCTAGAAAGTCATTGGCGATGCGCTCATAGAGCACTCTGGTGGGCTGGTGAGCGATAAAAGCAGCTGGGGTAGCATGCACAATGGTAGAGGTGGCCACCAAGCCCGTTGCCAATTGATTGGCCTCCGCTTCTTCCAAAATAGTGTAACAAGGTACCGTATCGGCGGTTAGCCCAATGGCGTTATTATAGGTTTTTACGCCACAGGCAAAGGCAGTGGCACCAGCGGCAGAGTCGGTAATTAAATCATTGTAAGAATGCTGCTTGTGCAGGCCGATGACTGGGAATTTTTCTAAAGCATGGCGATTTTTATTGCTATACATAGCGGCACTAATTTGCGCTAAGCCCATGCCATCACCAATCATTAAAATAACATTTTTGGCTTTTTTGCCAGGGGCAAAAGTTTGTTGGCGTTCAGTCTCATTGGTTTTGCATGTAGCCAGCGAAAGGAGCAGTAGCACTATGAATAGACGCTTAAAAAATCCCATTTATTTTTAAATTTTTTAGTCGCTTTCAATCGGGCACTCTAATTGTGCAATAACACCAAAAGAATCCTAAAAAAACGGTATTCAGATGTGTTTTAAAATTATATTCTGTTAACAATTAATTTATATAGAAAAACTGGAATTTTATTTGGAACGCACATAGATTTGCGCCATCAATTGGGAGTTAGGGAGAAACTTCTGATTTCGTAATTAATTGTTAAAAAAATAAAACCGAGCAACGCTTTATGAACACATCAGTCTTTGAACGTGTAAAGCTAACAAAAGCTATTGAATATCCGACTGTATATAAATTAGTTACACCTGTTATAAAACCATTAGGCATGATCACCCGACCAAAATTTGCACTGCTTTTATGGTGCGTTTTAAACCTCTTTAGTGTTACTTTGATAGCACACCCTGAAGTACAAGTACTTAAAAAAAGTACCTCTTCGCCTTTCGAAGTAAAAGCTCCATCTATATTTGACGCTTTTTATCAGCCAGATATTGCAGAAATTACTATCGAAACAGATTTAGTAGAGCTAATTGATAATCGGAAGCGCAATGATTATCAGAAAGCAACCTTTACCTACGAAACTGCTCAGAGTGGTAAGCAAAGCTTGGAGATGAAAGTAAAGCCAAGAGGAAAGTTTCGCCGTAGAGTTTGTGACTTTCCTCCGGTAATGCTAAAATTCCCAAAAAGTACTTTGGCTAGCGCTGCCTACAATCCTACTTTTAACAAGCTAAAGCTAGTTACACATTGTATTGATGAGAAGAGTGTAGGCACAGAAAATGTGATGAAAGAGTACTTAACTTACAAAATGTATGAAGAGCTAACCGCACAAAGCTATCGCGTACAATTGGTAGAAATAACCTATATAGATAGCAAAAAGAAGCTGAATAAGATCAAGCGTTACGGCTTTGTCATCGAAGACACCGACGAAATGGCGGCTCGCTTGGGCGGTACGGAGTGCGAATGCCGCAATGCTGCTCCTGCTACGATCAATACAAAGTCAGAAACGCTTATGGCGGCTTTCCAATACATGATCGGTAATGAAGATTGGTCGATTCCCATGCTGCGTAACTTAAAATTGGTGCAGCCTAAGGATGGCAGTCCGATGATCCCTGTACCTTACGATTTCGACTTTTCGGGCCTGGTAGATGCTCCTTATGCAGTGCCCAACACTAATTTTGGCTTGACCAGTATCAAAGATCGCATTTACTTAGGACTAGAAGTATCGGATGACGAGCTGCGTGCTGTGCTCAGTTTCTTAAACGAAAAGCGTAGCAAATTAGAGAATATGATAAACGACTTTAAGCCGCTCAAACGCGATGGCCGAAAGGAGATGCTAGCTTATATGGATACTTTTTATGCCAATATGGATCATATTACAAAGGCTAGCTTAAATAACTTGCAAGAATTTATGAAAAACAACCCGATACAAGCATATCCTAAGATAGAAGGAGATACAATGGGGAAGTAATAGTTACGCTACAGCTAGCAATAGATTATAAACAAATACAAGAGGTGGAAATGGCTTAGGCTTTTCCGCCTCTATTTTTTTGGATACTTCCCTTCCCACTGTTTATCCAATCTGCTTTTAATCTTCGTTTCGCTTGGATTGTTTTGGGGCTCGAAGAGAACTGTATTACTCACCTTTTCAGGTAAATACTCTTGCTGTACAAAGTTACTGGGGAAATCGTGGCTATACTTGTATGCTTTGCCATAATCTAATTGTTTCATAAGCTTAGTAGGGGCGTTGCGCAGGTGAAGCGGTACGGGCAAGTGCCCCGTTTGGCGTACCAAAGCCTGTGCTTTATTGATGGCCTGATAAGCCGAATTGCTCTTGGGAGAAGTAGCGAGATAGATGACTGCCTGGGAAAGGATAATGCGTGCTTCGGGCAAGCCGATTGCCTGTACCGACTGAAAAGCAGTGGTAGCCATCAGTAAGGCATTAGGATTGGCTAGGCCGACATCTTCAGCAGCCGCAATCATCATACGGCGGGCAATAAATTTTACATCTTCCCCTCCTTCAATCATTCTGGCCAACCAATATACCGCAGCGTGAGGGTCGCTTCCGCGAATGGACTTGATAAAGGCAGAGGCAATATCATAGTGCTGCTCACCTGACTTGTCATACAAGCCCATATTTTCCTGTAGGGTGGCAGTAACAAGCTCATCGGTCACTTCCAGTAGCTCCCCTTTTTCAATTTGGTTAGCCAAAATTTCCAAAATATTGTGCAGCTTGCGCGCATCTCCCCCCGAAAAGCGGATTACCGCTTCGTATGACTTAAAGTCAAACTGTTTCTCTTTTAGGTATTCATCTTTGCGCACGGCAGTCTCAATAAGCTGTATGAGTTCCGCTTCCGCTAAATGCTGGAGTACGTACACTTGGCAGCGGGATAGCAAGGCGGGGATAACTTCAAAAGAGGGATTTTCGGTGGTGGCCCCAATTAGTGTAACAATCCCTTCTTCCACTGCTCCCAAGAGCGAATCTTGCTGTGACTTGCTAAACCGATGAATCTCATCGATAAACAAAATAGGATTAGGACGATCAAAAAACTGCTGTTTTTTGGCTTTCGCAATGGTTTCGCGCACGTCTTTCACGCCAGAGCTAACCGCACTGAGGGTGTAAAAGGGCCGTTGGAGTTGATTCGCAATAATCTTGGCTAGGGTCGTTTTGCCTACCCCAGGAGGCCCCCACAAAATAAAAGAAGGAATACGCCCTGTTTGTATCGCTTGCCGCAATACGGCCTTTTCCCCTACCAAATGCTGCTGCCCAACATACTCCTTCAAATTAGTTGGCCGCATTCGCTCTGCTAATGGTCTCATCTGTTCAATTTTCCGAAAAATTATAAAAATCATTCGAGCCACCCAACCCCTTGCCCAATTGCTCCGTGTATGAAGGTGAATGATGCACCTTTATCATCAAAAAAAATGAAACATGAAAAGAATATTAACATTCGTTCTCACTTTGGCAGCACTACAAGCTTTGGTGGCTCAAGTATCCGTAACAGCCTCTGGCTTCGTAACAACTGTTGACGGAGATCCGGTTGAAAATATAACGATCGATATTTTTACAGATACCACAGGTACTAATTGGGTCTATTTCAATAGTGTTCAGACCGATGTAAATGGTTTTTACTCAGATACCTTTGATGCACCAGTTACGCAAGGCATTGCCTATATCTCTATGGTGGATTGCGATGGAAATTATCAAACGCAAACTTCCTCTTGGTTTCCAGGAGGGGATCCTTCTGCTGATTTTATCTATTGCGATGGTCCGGAAGACTGTAGCGTAAGTATTTTCCAAGATTCCATTGCTACGCAGCAAGGGCTTTATTTGTATGCCTTTCCATCCAGTTTTGGAAATAATTCCTACGTATGGAGCACTGGGGAGACGCAGCCTTGGATATTTGCTCCTACTTCAGGAACCTATTGTGTGACGATGACTAATGCCTTCGGATGTGTAGCGGAGGCATGTACGGAAGTTGACTTAACGAATACTTGTTTTGTAAGTATGTATACTACCCCTTCTGGCAGTTTGCAAGCCTACGGTGGAGGCTCTGCTCCAATATCTTATCTATGGAGTACGGGTGATACTACCGATGCCGTATTAATTACTGGCCCTGGACAATATTGCGTTACGCTTTCGGACGCAGCAGGCTGTGAAGCTAGCGATTGTTTTGTTGTAGAAACAGCCGATAGTTGCTCTGTGGATATTACCGTTTATCCCGATTCCATCGGCGGCAATACCTTATTCGCTAGCCCATACGGGGTATCACCCTTTAGTTATAATTGGTCAACGGGAGAGAATAGCCAGAGTATTACAGTATACGAAGATTCACTCTATTGTGTAACCGTGACGGATTTTCTAGGTTGTGAAGCGATTGCTTGTGCTGATGTGATAGCTCCTCCTGCTTGCCAAGAGTATATCTTTATCACTGCCGATGGTGATGGTTTGGTAGCATCTGCACCTGGCGGAATTGCCTATTCCTGGAATACAGGCGAAACTACTGGAACGATCTATCCAGATCAAATTGGAACCTATTGTGTGACCACTACTTTTGCGGATGGTTGTGTTGCCACGGCCTGCCAGTATTGGTGCCCGATATGGGCGGAAGATTGCACCGTTACGATTGAAGGCTTAACTATCTCTGGGGATACAACAACAATTGCTTTTAAAGCCGTCCCAGATGGGATCGCTCCATTTACTTACCTGTGGTCAACGGGGGAGACCAGCGATGTAATCTTCCCGACCCAGCAAGGAAACTATTGTGTCACGGTAACAGATGCAGTGGGCTGCGAAGCAAGCACATGTACTTACTACTTTAGTAACGAATGTGCGGTGGAGATTGGTTCTACTATTACCTGTGCCTTTGGCGCAGTACCGCTAAGTGGAACAGCACCCTTTACCTATCATTGGAGTACAGGGGACTCTATACCTTGCATTAATCCAAGCAGTTCGGGCACTTACTGTGTAACTATGACGGATGCAACAGGATGTATTGCTACTGATTGCGATTATTTCTATCATGATGATTCTACACTGTGTAGCGTCGATATTATTGTTGTCCAAAATGGTACGTTCCTTTTTGCCGATCCTACAGGTGTACCTCCATTTTCGTACGATTGGTCAGCCTACGGCAATACACAATCTATCGAAATTCCGGAAGACGGGGGTATTTACTGCTTGACGGTAACGGATGCAATAGGCTGTACTGTAGTAGAATGTGGTGAATTCCCAGTAGATACTACTCAGCAAAATAGTCAAATACAGGGTCTAGTTTGGCCAGCTGATACTACTACCATAGATTGGTATGCAGTAGCTTTGGTAACGCTGATTCAGCTAGATGAAACAGGTGAGCCACAGATCGTCGAAACTCAGGAAATAGCGTCGAGCAACTTTGGTCTCTATTATGATTTTGGAGAACGGTCGCCTGGCGCCTACTTAGTACTAGCCGAATTTTTACCTGAATCGCAACTTAACCAAGAGTATATACCTACTTACCACCTTAGTTCTATGGGTTGGGAGAACGCAGATACGATTATCATTCCAAACAATAATCAATCCCCATTTTATGATGTCTTCATGATCCCACTAGAGGGTTTAGCTGGCGATGGAGAAGGAGAAATTAGCGGAAGCGTCACCAATAATAGCGATGGCTTCACTTCTGGAGGCATCGGGGAAGAGAAAAATTTGATACCTATGGAAGGGGTAACTCTGGTACTGATGGATGCCTTCAGTCGGCCATTGGCGCAAGCCAAAACAAATGCACTAGGAGAGTATCGTTTCGAGGCATTGCCATGGGGAACCTATCAGCTCGTCATGGAAATGCTGGGGCATGAGCAAACGATTATTTGGATTACCATCGGGCCTGATAACCCTGGTTCGGTCGTTGACTTCTCCATTGAAGATGGCACAACTATAGTAACAGATGTGGAAGAACTGGTAGTAGCCAATAGTCTAGAGCTATGGCCCAACCCCACCTCTGCGAATGTAGAGTTGCGCGTAGAGCTACTGGAAGCTACCGCCGTGCAATTGCAGGTACACAGTCCTGCCGGGCAGTTGCTATGGGGCGTGCAGGAAAACTGGCCTTCTGGTGTGCAAAATAGAACGATCAGCCTGAATGATTTTCCAGATGGCCTCTATTTCATCAGCATTCAAACGGAAAAAGAGACTATCGTGCGAAAAGTATTGAAACAATAGCATTAGCGTTCTCTAGTACTTAATCGGACATGGCTAATGCAGCTGTGTCCGATTTTTGTTCTATTTTCCCAAAAATTAGCAGCACACTTGACCATCGACCCACAGCTCCTAAAAGATTGTATCCGCTCCGACCGCAAGGCGCAGTACAAGCTATACCAGACCTGCTTTCAGGTGCTGATGGGAGTGTGTATGCGTTACCGCAAAAATGAAGCAGATGCTGCCAGCGCCTTGAATATGGGGTTCTTTAAGATATTAGATCGGCTAGATACGTATAATCCTGAAGTCCCCTTCCAAGCCTGGATCAAACGCATCATGATTAATACGCTGATTGACGAATTTCGGAAAGAGCGAAAGGTAAGAGAGCTCATTCACTATACCGATATGAAAGAACATGAATACACGACCGATTTGGTGGACTACAACGAAGCTGATAAGCAATTTGATGCCGCACAACTAGAAGCGCTCATACAGCTTTTACCACCCGTTAGCCAAAAGGTATTCAACCTATTTGCTATCGATGGCTATGCGCACAAAGAAATTGCTACACTACTTGGCATCAAAGAAGGGACTTCCAAATGGCACCTGTCTTTTGCCAGAAAAAAACTGAGAGAATTACTGTATAAACGAACCAATTCTTCTAAAGTAATTTAAATTCGACACCATGGGGCAGTTAGATGACTTTTTTAAACGGAAAATGGAAGCGCGTGGGCCTTTTGAATTGAAGGAGGACTACTGGAAGGAGATGGAGGCGATGTTGGATAAGAAGAAGCGGAAGCGCCGGGCGGTGTGGTGGTGGTGGGGGAGTGGGGTGGTGGTGGTAGTTGGGTTGGGAGGGGTTGGTTGGGGAGGTGAGGGGTTGAGGGGTTTGGGGGTTGAGGGGTTTGGGGGTTTGGGAGTTTGGGGGACGGAGGAGGGAGGACGAGTGGAGGATGGAGTAGTTTTAGGTGACGAGTTTGGGGTTTTGGATGATGAGGTTTTGGTGGTTGATATGGATAGTTTGGTTGATAGTGGCGGTAGGATGGACGAGGGCCGTGTGGTAGATGCTGAAGTTGGGGAGCTTAGTGTCCAAGGCTTGCGGGATGGCTTTGGGAATACGGATGTAGTGGAACGTTCGGTTAGGGGCTTGGTGCCAGATATGGGAAGCTTAGAAAAAGACCCTTCAAACCAACTGGCGGTGGATGTGGAGGAACTAGACTTGCAGCGGGCTGCGACTATAGGACAAGAGATAGAGGACGATTTGCCAGCTTTGCTGGGTGATGGGATTATTGAGGAGGAGGGGGAGCTTGAAAGTAGAGAGGGGATTAGTCCTTTGGACTTGGTACCTACGCTGGAGTTGTTGCCTTTGTTTGATGATAATAGCGAAGATAGTTTGCTGCTGGCTATTGAGCTGGGGGCGCAGGAATCGAAGTGGCAGGTAGCACTAGAAGGGGGGAGTGCTTGGTACCCGTATTTTAACGGAAGTGAAAAAGCGATAGGGGCTACTGCTGGTGTGCAGGTGAGCTACGCCTGGAATGACCGATGGAGGGTGCTGACGGGTTTGAGCTACCGCTACCGAACGGGAGATTTTGATTTTGCGAAAGCGGCGACGATTTCTAACTTTCGATTTGGGCGAGAGGATCAGCGGTTTTTTCTGTTGCCGGAATCTTTGCACTATTTAGAGTTGCCGATGGGCGGGCAGTGGACGAAGGGGCTGCACCAGTTGGAAATGGGGATACGATGGAGTTACCTTCTGGGGGTGCGGGGGAGTTTGGAGTCTACTTTTGGAGAGGAGGGGAATCCTTTTGGGAATACACAGCAAGAGGATAGTGGCTGGATAGAAGAGGATGGGTTTGTGCAGTGGCACTTGGATGCGTTGGTGGGGTATGGCTTTCGCCTAAATCGCAGGTGGAGTGTTTGGACGAGAGTGAATTACACGATTCCGGGCTTGCTGGATGGGAATTATCCTTCGCCATTTGGTTTGCAATTAGAAGAATCGGAGCCGGTGTTTATAGATGTAGGTTTACGGGTTTATTTGAAGTAAAAAAAGAAAATGCGTCAGACTAAATATATCATTGGGGTACTTTTTTTGTTGGTTACGGTCTTGACTTGTACCAAGATAGATGTACCGGAGGTTATGGAAGAAGAGCCTGTATTTGAATTGGGCTTAATGGTTGGTGGACAAGCAGAAGCTCTTGCGGCGGGGGTAGATTCCTTCTTTATGTTCACTTCTGCTACGGTGGATGCTTCAGGGGTGTACTCTTTTGTGGGTACGCTGGAGCGGGAAGGTTGTGCACCAAATTGCGCACCAAGCTTGAGTATTAGCATCCGAGATCAGGCGGTTAACTTGCCCTCAGCAGTGGATGCTACTGCTGCACTCGCCCCTGGCGCTTACGAAATAGCCTTTTCGGGAATAGATACGGTGTTCCGTTATTTTATTGATTTTCAATCGATCTTCCAAGCCTTAGATACCTTGGATGTACAATATCTGTGGTCGTTGCCCGATGGGCAAATTTTTAGCACGGATGCAAATCCTACCATAGAAGTAGCCGATGATAGTCCATTTACATTTGAGCTGGTGGCTGCAGGTGGAGGTGGGGTGCAAATCAGCCGAGTCGTTCGGACGTTTGATTTCCAAACCGGTATGTTTGACTGTAGTGCAGATTTTAGTGCAAACCTAATTCAAGGAGGTAGCATGCTAGAAGTAGGCGCAAGTCAGGCCTTTGGTACGCCTCCTTTAATGTATGAATGGATGCCAGCACCAAGCAATTCTGGAGCAAGTGTGCTCTACTCTTTGATGGATAGTTCTACCTTCAGTCTGCCAGCTGAGATATGCCTAAATCTAACAGATGGGAGTGGATGCCAGGCAACTACCTGTAATACTGTTTATCAGCCTACTCCAACTGGGCAGGTAGTTAACCAGACGGGCCTTCAAATAATAACTTCCCCGCGTGTGGAGGTAGAAGTAGTAGAAGATAATTTCCAGTTCTCTCAGGTTAGAATGAGCTACGTTGATGCTAATGGGACGCTTTATGATTCTTCCTTTAATGTGCAAGCAGCTGACGCTCGTTTTGAAATTACTGCTAGCGAACCATTCGCTGATGATGTCAATGGCATGCCTACCTATCAGCTAACACTTGACTTTTCGCTCACTTTATGGGATAGTAATGGTAATCCGCTGCCGATTGCAGGCGAAGGTGCTTTTGCGGTAGGACTGCCAAATTAAACCCCTTATTACTGACAAAAGTCATCATCTAGCCCTCCCTTTTAGCCTAGCTTTGTTATGCACGATTTCAGACAAAGCTTAGCTTATGAATCTGTTTTTTAGGAAAATGATAGTGGGTGGCACTGGCTTGTTCTTGTGTTTGTTCCTGGTGGTTCACCTTTCGGCAAATTGCATTTTACTCTTGCCCGAATCCATGGCTCGCGAGCTATACAACTCGTATTCCACGTTGCTGCGTGAAAGTCCATTTATAAAAGTTATAGCCTATGTGCTTTATCTTTCCATTTTATTGCATGTCATTTACGCCCTTATTGTAGAAGTTAAAAATCGCAAAGCAAGTGGCGCGCGCTATGCGGTCTATCATACTAAGGCCACTAGCTCCTGGGCCTCCCAAAATATGGCCTTGATTGGTATCGCCATATTGGTGTTCATCGTAGTACACTTGGCTAATTTTTGGGCACGGATCAAGCTGGGCATGGGCGAAGGGGTTGGTGTGGATGAATGGGGGAATAAAGATGTCTATGCGGTTACCAGTAGCCTATTCCATAATATTTGGTACGTTTTATTTTATTCCCTCCTAATGATTCCTCTAGGCTATCACCTACATCACGGATTAAAAAGTGCTTTTAAGACACTAGGCTTTTATCACCGAAGCGGCCTGCAATGGG
>JBCCRH010000127.1:0-13625 GCA_039208045.1 Bacteroidota bacterium | reverse complement strand
ATAAACCAAACTTTCTATCCTTATGAAAAGATTATTTCTACTTTTCTCCTTTGTTTTTTCACTCGCTGCCCTACAAGCTCAAGAGGAACTTAACGTTATCTACGAAGAGCAATTTGATGGTGGTATTCCCGCTGATTGGGATGTAACACAAGCCACTCCTGCGGGTGCTATTTGGACTTGGTCAGATGATGGTGATGCTGCTGATCTGATTGTTGATGGGGAAGTTACAGGTGCTGGTTTTTGGGATAATGGAATGCGTGGCCCAATCGTATCACCATCGGTTGCTAATGGATGTGCGATGTTTAACGGTGATGCTTATGACAACGATGGCAGTGGTATCGATGGCTTAGGTCTTGGCCCTATCCCAGCCGGTGATGTGGGCTATAATGGTACGCTAGTTTCTCCAACTATCGACTGTAGTTCGCTACCTGGTGTTGTCTTACTATTCAATCAGTTTGCACGTACGTTTGATGCTACCTTCAATGTTGGAGTAAGCAATGATGATGGTGCTACTTGGACAGACTTTGAAATAAATACCGAACTTGCTGTAAATGCTCAAACTTCTGCTGCTGATGAAGAGTTGCTAGACATTTCTTCCATAGCAGCTAATCAGCCAAATGTACGAATCCGCTTTAACTTTACTGGTTCTTATTACTTCTGGTTGATTGATGATGTTCGTGTAGCGGAATTACCTCAATTTAATCTTGCCATTGACAGTGTTTTCTATACTCCTGCCACTTTTGCTCAGCCTCGCTCCTTTTTGTGTAGAGATACATTCGTTTTCCAAGCAGATATCGATAATATCGGTAGTGCTGACAGAGAGAACGTATTTCTGAAAGCAGTGGTTACTACTGGTGAAGGGACAGTGCTTTATGAAGATAGTGTAATGGTAGAATCAATCGCTGCTGGTCAAGAAGCACTTAATGTTCAGATTGATCGCTTGTGGGTACCTGAAAATGAGGATGGATCACCTCTGGACGAAGGCTCTTATAATATTAATTATAGTGTGTATACCCTAAATCCAGGTGAGGAAGATTTTGACCCTAGCGATAATGCTACAGATAGGCTATTTGTAGCCACAGATGATAACCTTTTCTCTGTTGATAATGGCTCTGACATTGCAGTTCAGCCAGGTGGTGGTGGCGACTTTGAAATAGGTTGCTACTATTCTCTGCCAGGAGATCCTTGCCTAAGTCAAATGGGTGACTTCTTTGTCACTACCCTTTACTTTGAATATGCTAGAAATGCAGATACAGGGCCTATCGCTGGGCAGAGTGTAACTGGATTTTTGTACAAAGCGAGAGAAGATTTAGGACCTGGTTTAGCTGGTTTGACCACTGCTGAGCTTCAAGGTGATGATTGGCTTAACCTGGTAGCATTTAATTCTTATGAGTTTCCTGAAGGAGCAAGTAACTTTGATCCTAATGAGATTGAGCTTTTGGATGCTGCAACATTCCAACCTATAATTCCTGTAAGTCCTGGTGATCAGCTAATTGCAACGATTAATTATGAAGGTGAGGCAGCACAAGGCTTCCATGCCATACAAGAAACTCCATTCTTGTATGAAAATCTAACAACCTTTGTATTTACTTCTCAGTGGTTCTTGGCTGGTTTTGGTAATGATTCTCACGCCGTCACTCGCTTGAATCTTGACTTTATGGTAAATGCAAATGCTCCTATCCTTGCAGATGAAGCGATGAATATCTTTCCAAACCCAACTACTGATCGTTTGACGATTGATTTGGCACTGGAGGCGCCTACTGCTGCCATGATCGTAGTGACGTCTATGGATAACAAAGTGATTCAAACACGTGAGTTTGATAATGTGCAAGAAGAGCAAGTAGAACTAAATGTAAGCAACTTGGCAGCAGGAACTTACATTGTATCTTTGATGACAGAAGCTGGTGTAAAAGCAATGAAGTTTGTAAAGGCAGCTAACTAATCTGCTTTTATTCACCGCTTGAAGCAAGCTGAAAACAAAAGCCCCAAGCTAGAAATTCTAGTTTGGGGCTTTTTATTTGTACAACCTATCTAAGGCAGGCAATATTACATATTCTCAATAATCGCATCACCAAACTCAGAGCATCTCAAGAGCGTAGCGTCCTCCATTAAGCGGTGGAAATCATAGGTGACCTGCTTTTTAGTAATGGCTCCTTCGATTCCTTTCACAATTAAAGCCGATACTTCTTTCCAGCCCATATAACGGAACATCATCTCTCCAGATAGAATGACAGAGCTAGGATTTACTTTATCTAAGCCTGCATATTTGGGGGCTGTACCATGCGTTGCTTCAAAAATAGCGCGACCCGTTTCGTAGTTAATATTTGCACCTGGTGCAATACCGATCCCTCCTACATTTGCTGCTAAGGCATCAGAGATGTAATCGCCATTCAAGTTGAGGGTAGCAATTACAGAGTATTCTGCGGGACGAGTTAAAATCTGCTGCAAGAAGGCATCCGCAATAGCATCTTTAATCAATATAGCTCCACCAGCAATTGCTGCTTTTTGCGCTGCATTGGCCGCGTCTTTTCCTTGTTCAGCTGCAATGCGGTCATACTGTGCCCAGGTAAATACTTTATCACCATACTCGCGCTCTGCCAACTCATACCCCCACTCTTTGAATTTACCTTCGGTAAACTTCATAATGTTTCCTTTGTGTACCAAAGTAACTGAAGGCAAATTATTGTCCAACGCATACTCGATAGAGGAACGAACCAAACGCTCTGTTCCTTCCACAGAAACGGGCTTAATACCCAATGAAACCGTATCAGGGAAACGAATCTGCGTAACTCCCATTTCCTTTACCAAGAAATCCTTTAGTTTATCTAAATCTTCTGTACCATGCAAGTATTCAATACCTGCATAAATATCTTCTGTATTTTCACGGAAAATCACCATGTCCACTAAGTCAGGACGCTTTACAGGTGAAGGAACCCCCTGGAAATAGCGCACTGGGCGCACACACGCATACAAATCTAATTTCTGACGAAGTGCTACATTCAATGAGCGGATACCACCACCAACAGGCGTTGTCAGGGGGCCTTTTATAGCTACCAAATATTCTTTTACCGCTTCTAGTGTGGCATCGGGCAACCACTCTCCTGTACTATCGAAGGCCTTCTGACCAGCTAGTACTTCGTGCCACTGCACTTTGCGAGTACCACCATAGGCTTTTTCTACCGCAGCATCAAAAACACGCTCTGAAGCGGCCCAAATATCAGGACCAATTCCATCTCCTTCAATAAAGGGAATAATAGGATCGTTAGGGACGTTTAATTTACCGTTTTCAATCGTTACTTTTGTTCCACTCATTTTATTGTAGTATTTTGTTAAAGGCTTGTATTACAAGGAAAATACGCCACTATTTGGGCGCATAAAGTAGCGCAAAGCTAATGAATTTATTTTGTTTATTAATCGTATTTCAATCCCTCAATTTCAGTATGATTCGAACACTTTTCTTGCTATTTAGCACACTCCTATTCACTACTCTATTTAGCTGCAAAACTGCTTATTCAGAAACTACCAATTGCGCCACTTTTGGCAAAGTAATTGACTTAAGCCAACTAGATGGCTGCCAACTCATGATTGAACTAAAAGATGGTACACAGCTATTACCGGTAGCTAATACGCTAGGTGATTTTGAACTACAGGCAGGACAGTCCATTATCTTCTCTTACGAAGAGGTTATAGATGCGGTTTCCATTTGTATGAGTGGTGACAAGATGATACGCCTTACTTGTGTGCAGCTAGCTCCAAGCAATGTAGGTGCCGCTCAATAGCGTTCTCAAAAAGTGTACCTTCGCAAAAAGTGACTGATGCAAAATCCTAATATCGACCCCAGTGGGGCTGGTTATTCGCCAGAAGAACAGCAGATAGAGAAGTCCTTACGGCCAAAAGCACTCGGTGACTTTTCGGGCCAGCCCAAACTAGTGGAGAACCTCAAGGTATTTATTGCGGCAGCAAAACAACGAGAAGAAGCCCTCGATCACGTGCTGCTACATGGCCCTCCAGGCCTTGGTAAGACTACCCTTTCGCATATCATCGCTTATGAGCTAAATACCAACCTAAAGCTCACCTCTGGCCCAGTGCTAGAAAAACCAGGCGACCTCGCTGGCTTACTGACCAACTTAGATGATGGCGATGTACTCTTCATAGACGAAATTCACCGCCTTAATACCGTTGTAGAAGAATACCTCTACTCGGCAATGGAAGACTATCGCATTGATATTATGATTGATAGTGGCCCCAATGCTCGAAGCATCCAGATTACGCTCAATCCATTTACGCTTGTGGGTGCCACTACTAGAATGGGCTTGCTCACTGCTCCCATGCGCGCGCGATTTGGCATCACGTGCCATTTAGACTATTACGATGTGCCTACGCTCACCAAGATTATTAAGCGATCTGCACAAATCCTTAATGTGCCTATCAATCCTGACGGTGCTGTCGAAATTGCCCGCAGAAGCAGGGGTACACCTCGTATTGCCAATGCCTTGCTGCGCAGGATTCGTGACTTTGCGCAGATCAAAGGCGATGGTACGATTGACATCGAAATAGCCAAGTTCGGCTTGAATGCGCTAAATGTGGACGAAAGTGGATTGGATGAGATGGATAATAAAATCCTATCTACCATCATCCATAAATTTAAAGGAGGGCCTGTGGGGATTAATACCTTGGGGACTGCCGTGGGTGAAGAGTCAGGAACGATTGAGGAAGTGCATGAGCCCTTCCTCATTATGGAAGGCTTTATTCAGCGGACGCCCAGAGGGCGAGAAGCTACCGAAAAAGCTTATCGCCATCTAGGTGTGGTGCCGCCAGGGCGGGCAGGAACGTTATTTGAGATCAACGATTGACGCTTTTTTTGCGGAAAAAGATGTTTCCATTGATCGTTCTTAAGCTGATATCTCTGCCTCCACCATTGATTTGGGTGCTGACTCTCTTGGAATATTTAGTGCTATTTTGTGTTAGGTCTAGCTCAAAATCGGTGTATATTTCTCCGTTGATCGACTTGAAGGTCAAGTCTGCACCAGTTTTTGCGGAAGCAGTAAAATCGATAAAGCCGTTTATAGAGTCTAACTCTAGATCTCCCTTCATGGATTTGGTTTCGATATCGCCATTAATCGTAGTAACGGTTAAATCAATTCCTTCTGGAATTAATAGCTCATAGTCCATCTCTAGGCAGAAGCACTCTCCACTTGCTAACCGCTGCTTGTCACAATTCCAGCAGTTATATTTCTTCTTTTTCGGCCAGTTGTCAAGGTTATGATCAGCGGTTACTTCTAGCTCTCCCAGTGCTTTGTTCACTTCTATATTGTGGATGGCTTTTAGTTCTGGATGACTGTATCGAATCGTCGTTTTTAACTCGATCGTATTGCCTGTGCTTTGCTTTACCTGAATGAGTTTTGCAAATTTCAGATTAAATGTAACCTTCTTAGAGGTAGGAATAGCATAGGTTTCAGTAGTGGAAGTAGAGGCTTGCCCCCACCCTATCGAAAGGGTAAAGACAAGCACTACGCTTAGAATAGCATGAAAAAATTTTGGAACAATAGTCATAATTCAGTCGGGTGATTTCGTTTAAAATTGGTTGGAATTGATTTATTGCTTACGCAAGTAGATATCGTCACTGATGGTATTCAGGCTAATCTCTACTCCACCGCCATTGAAAGCACCTTTTAGCGCTTGGCCGCCACCTGTTCTTCGGAGCCCTTTCTTTTCTCCCAAATCTAAGTTGAGATCGGTATAGACTTCGCCAGTTACTGATTTTAGCATGAAGTTTGCTTTGGTGGCTGCTGGTAGCGTCACATCAATAAATCCACTTACATTGGAAATAGAGGTAGGCTGATTTTGATTGACTTTGGAAAAGACGACCGTTATATCCCCAGAAGTGGTGTTTGCTACAATGGGGCCACTCACATTCTCTAATTCAATATCAGCACCTTTACATTTCAGCTCTATCTCTCCATCTATATTTTTGATGGTCACATCGCCACTCTGCCAGCTTAACTCTTCTACCTGAATATTCATCCCTTTTGGCACCTTAATAACATACTCCATCGACTCGTTGGAGGCGTTGCTGACCTGGAGTACACCTCCCGTTTCCTTGACCTCCAAGCCAATACCTGTATTATCTTGCCCTGTAGTATAAAGGGGGCGCAAGCCTTTGGCACGTTCTGGTGGCTCTTCATAATCATCAGTGGTAATAATCACTTCTGCACTGTTGTGCCCTTCGATTATTAAATCAGTGTCGTCCACTGAAAAGACCACCTTTTTTGCAGAAGTCTTAATTTTGTGTGTGCCACCCTGAGCGCTAGCCCATGAGTAGGTCAGTCCTGTCAGTAGCAGGATCAATAGCATACGATTCATCATTGTCTATATTTATTTTTTGTTAGATAAGTTGTCCCATTCCGTCTGCGGCTTTTGCCTTTACTACATCAATCACATCCTCTTTTTCCGTGAGTTCTTCTAGCGTCTTGAATGCCCCTTTTGCTCCAATTTCTACCAATATATCTATCAGTGCAATTTGCAATTCTGGCTGACTTTCTCGCCCTAGGGCTGTAGTCAAGGCTGCCACTACGTATTCTTGATTGGTAAAATTAGCAAGTGCTTCTGCTGCTTTAAGCTGCACGTTTACGTTATCATCCTCTTCCAAGCGTTGAATAAGCGCTCCAATGATTTGTGGATCAGCAACTTTAGCTGGCACCGTATTTACAGCTTTGATCCGCTCACTTGCTGAAGGCTGCTCTAGCATCGATAGGATCAGCAATTTCTGCGTCTGTTCTACTTCTGCCAACAATACATCAATTTGTGCCTGCTGCTGCTGATTATTTTGCCACAGTAGTCCCATGCTCGTTCCCAATAGTACCAAAGCTACTGCGGCCGCTGCAGCCCATTCATACCACCTACGCCGCATAGGCACTACTTTGTGAAGCTGAGCTGCTTGTTCTTCCTCTAAGAAAGCATAGAAATTGTTCTTCACTTTCCCAGGCACTTCCTCTAGCTTCGCCTCATCTATGGCGGTCATTACCACACGTAGCGCCTCCATCTCCTGCTGTAGTACAGGATCATTTTCCAGGGCAGTTGCTACTTTTTTAGCTGCCTCGGGGGGCAAATTCCCAGCTATATAGTCTACTAATTGATCTTCTACAGTCATATTATCTTGATTCCAGTTTGAAAAATTGATCTTTTAAGGCTTTAATGGCGCGATGTACTTTTACTTTTACGGCTCCTTCCGTGCAGGCTAATAACTTACCTACTTCACTGTATTTGAGCTGTTGAAAGCGAGTCAGTACGATTACTTCGCGTTGAGCCTCTGGTAGTGCATCCAGTGCCTTGTAGAGCTGTTCCTTTTGTTCTTTCGCCGTCAGTTGGTGCTCTACAGAGCGCTCTGTAGACGGCTCCTGCTCTAATGCTGCAAAGTCATCCACTAGCATTCGGTTTTTCTTGTAGTGATCTGCTCTCACATTTCTCGCTATTTGAAAAATCCAGGTCTTGAAGGATGCCCCTGTTCTATAACTAGTCCGGTAGCGAATCATTCGCTCAAAAACAGACTGTGTCAAATCTTGGCTCAGCTCCTGATTGGACGCTTCCAATCGGAGGAAGAAGTTATAAATCCATTTCTGATAGCGGTCAAAGAGTGCCGCTGCACAAGCCAATTCGCCACTGCTTAGTCGCTGCATGAGCGCTTCGTCAGCGAGGGTGTGGATCGCCTGGAGTTTAGTTGTATTGCTCGCGCTTTTGCGCATAACTATTGGATTAAGATGTTGGTCAGCAACCATGTTGGTGTTCCCTTTTTGTATTTCGCCTATGGTTACTACGCTTTCGCTAAATGGTTACAGGAAAGTTAAAATTTTTTAAAAAAATTGGCATGCTCCGCTCTGGGGGAACATGCCAATGGGGTGAAAGGTGGTTGTAGACCTTATAGTTAAAAGACACGCGGATTGCAAACCTGCCCGATGCAGGCGGGTCCACTAGGCGCGGGCCAGGCTTTTTGGTTCATTAAGCTTAGCCAGTGCTTGGTGATGGGGGTGAAGCCAGGCGCAGGGTTTCAGCTCACGCGGATTACAAATCCACTAGGCGCGGGCTTTTGTTTCAGTAAGCTTAGCCAGTGCTTGGTGGTGTGGGTGAAGCCAGGCGCAGGACCGATGGAAGCGGTATGAGGCGTAGCGAAAAGCTAATAGTGCTCCTATGCTAGGTGGCTAAGCGAATACTTGGAGGGAAGACGCCTAGCATAGGAGTGGCACTATAGCTTTTCGCTATGCCGAATTTTAGCGGACAGCGGGGCCGATGGTAATCGGCCTGCCCTAATTATTCCTTTACGAATTTTAATGCTTTTAGGCCATTTGCTGTTTGTATCTGTAGGATGTACAGGCCTGCTGATAGCGGTTGTACATTCAATACTTGACGATTTGCGCCAAGTGCTCCGTCCATCTGCGTGGTCTGTAATAGGCGACCGTCCATGCCTCGAACGAGTACATTGACGTTGCCAGCTTGCGCTAGATTGAAATCTACTGTCAATTGATCTTGCGTGGGATTGGGGGCGATTCGCTCTTCTGATACTACTTCTGGACTATCCACCGAAGTAATTCTGAAGGTTGGATTACCCACAATATTGTTGGTATTTAGATTAAAGGTCACTTCGTAGGTACTGGTGCATCCATTTGACGTAGTAATAGTTAAGCTGGCGGTGTAGGTTCCCGCAGCGGGGTATTGGTAGCCAGCAATTGGCTCCGTGCTAGTTGTACCATCACCAAATTCCCAGAGGTATTCGACAGCATCGCTGGAAGAGAGATTCAAGAAGAATACATCCAAGGTACCAGGGATGATGAAGGGCACGAATAGGGCGGTACATTCGCTATCATACCAGATGTTTTCATCCGTTACTAAGATAATATTGATCGTGCTTGAGCAGTCTCCACTTGTGATGGTCAAGCTTACAGTGTATACGCCACCACTGGCATAGGTGTGCTCAGGGTTTTGCGCAGTGCTTGTAGTGCCGTCGCCAAAGTCCCAGAACCAGCTATCTACCTCTCCAAGCGATAGATCGACAAAGGTGAAGGCCAAATTATCATCCGTATGCTGATCGAAGAAAAAGATCGCCTGGCATTCTGGGCCTTCAAAGACAGTGCCGCTGACCACTACTTGTTGGGTGAATGAATTGGCACAACCAGTGCTCGTTAGAATACTCAAGGTGACGGTATATGCTCCTTCTTCAGCGTATTGATGACTTGGATTTTGCTCCATACTCACCGTGCCATCACCAAAATCCCACATCCACTCGGTAATTTCGCCTTCTCCGGTAAAGGATAAGTCGGTAAACTGTACTAAGGTAATATTCTCTGGCAACGGCTGGCTTACTGAGAAGTCAGCTAAGCAGTTTTCATTCAGAATATCACAGTTATCAATCTGATCTGGCTCGAAGCCTTCACATAGGGCAAAACACTCATTGGGGAAAAAGTACAGTAAAGTATCTGTGAGTATGCAAACAGGCTCAAAATCGAAAGAACATCCGCAGGGATTGTCGTTGCAAGGCACGAGCTGTTCTTCAGTGTAACCAGCGCATTCTGCTTCACAAGCATTGGAGAAAGTAAGTGTTTCTCCTTCGTCTGTTAGTACACAAACTGGATCATTATAGACTGGGCAGATACAGTCGTCACATACTGAAATTAGGTCTGGTGTGAAGCCTGCGCATAGCGCTTCGCACTCATTGGGGAAAGGTAGTATGAGTCCACCATCTAGGTTCACACATACTGGATCGAACTCATCGGTGCACAAGCAGTTACTATCGCCTACTCTAATTTGTTCGTTAATTGCAGCTACACAACCACTGGAAGTGGTGATCGTAAGGGATACAATATAGTCGCCAGCTTCAGCGTAGGTATGGGTCGGATTTTGCTCTGTGCTACTACTACCATCTCCAAACTCCCAAGACCAGGCTACAATTTCTTCGCCCTGCGTTTGAGAAAAGTCAGTAAATGCGATCGTTAATAAGTCATCGCTAGCATATTCAAAGCTCAAAGAGGCAGCACAGGTTCCTATATCACAAGAGCTGTAGTTAAAATATCCACCACATTCCGCCTCACAGCTATTAGCAAACTGAAGGACAATACCTCCATCAAGTGTTACGCATACCGGATCGTATATATCTGGACAGTTGCAAATTTCATCACAATCAAAAAGCAGCGCATTATCAGCACCTGCACAGATCGCTTGACATTCGTTATCGTAAGTGATGACTAAGCCAGTGACTGGATTAAAGATACATACCGGATCAAAAATGTCTTCACAATCACAGCCTTGGCCATCATCAATGAAGAGAAATAGTAGTTCAGTGTCACCACATCCATCGTCAGTTATAATAGTCAGAATCACTACATAGTTGCCCGCCTGGGCGTAGGTATGCGTGGGGTTTTGTTCTGCACTAGTCGTTCCATCACCGAAGTCCCAATTCCAAGCGATGATATTACCCTCCTCTACCACGGAATTGTCGATAAAATTAATAGTGAGGGTGCTGTCTATGGCTTCTGTGGTAAAAAGTGCCTGACAAACCTCTGTTTGCCCGCAAGAGGTAAATGTTGTGTACCCTTGACACTCTGCCTCACAAGCGTTTCCGAAGGTTATAATGATTCCTTCATCGGTTACTACACAAACTGGATCCCAGATATCTGGGCAAATGCACGCCTCGCCGCAGTCTACAAAATCATCAGCTGAAAAACCGGAACAAATCGCTTGACACTCATTTGGGAAATCAATCGTAAAGCCTAGCGGAGCCACTTCTACACAAACCGGTTCAAATATATCTTCACAATCACAAGGGTCTGGAACGGCTACGAAGATATGCTCTACGTAGATACTTGTACACTCTTCGGTTACTATGGTAAGTGTAACGGTATATTCTCCAGGCGTTGCATAGGTATGTGCTGGCTCTGCCTCTGCACTAGTATTTCCATCACCAAAATCCCAGAGATATTCCCCTATCTCTACATCAGTGTACGATAGATCAAAGAATTGCAAGGTCAATAAGTCATCTGAAACGACCTCGTAGGAGAAGAAGGCTTCACACTCTTCGGGAGGCGGGGGAGGGTTAAAGTCCGAGCAGAGGGTGAAATCATTGGTAAAGACTGGATTGGTATCTGCCTCAATATCAGTAGCAAATGAGATGAACTGGCCTGTGCAGAGATCAAAAGTTTCCACTACATAAGTGGCGATCTGCCCGGCTTCCAAATCTAGGTCGAGCGCAACTTCGTAATTCCCTGCATCATCTGTAATGGTTTCAACAAAAGCATCCGTCTGGTCTTCATACACCCGTAGAGGATATCCAGGGAGGGCAGCACCATCAGAGCCAAAGAAGATCGTTCCATTAAAGGTAATAGTTGTTTGGGCGGAAGCCCAGAGGCCCCAACAACAGGCCATTAAGAGGAGTAATTTACTTTTCATAGCTTTAACTTTTATAAAAATGTGAGAATATTTTTAATGATTAATTCGGCTGTACCAGCACTCTGCGGCTTACAATACCCAAGGGAGTGGCTATTTTCAGAATTCGTACACTCGATTCTGTGACTTCGAGTTGTAGCTCCATCTGGTTGGTGTTGTATTGCTCATACCGTGCCAGCTCTTTTCCTAAAATATCATATACCTGAACCTGCTCGATGCCATAGCGGCAGTTCACTTGTACAGTAGCAGGTGTGGGATTGGGAAAAATTTCTACTGCCTCTTCTAAGATTGGAGTAATCGTATTGGTGAGTGCGTTGGGAGTGTAGACCATCATTTCTTGGTAGTCGCCTGCAATGGCAATTTCTTCAAACTGACTGTTCACCCCTACAATCTGCCCTAGCTCTACAAAAACAGCTGCACTATCTGCTTCTTCTGGTATAAAGCCAACTAAATCTTCTTGAATAATGATAGAAACAACCCCTATTTCACCTTCTCCTGTAACGGGGTTAGCCCCTAGACGAGATAGTCCCACATCAATCTGGCCACCATTTTCTAAGTCTTCTCTCTGAAAGACCATCATATCTTGCGTCCCTAGCCAAGAGTCTTGATAAAACTCAATGGAAATATCACTGATCAAATTTTCATCATATAGCAGAGAAAAAGCAAGACCATTCAGGTCATTGACTGGTCTATCTGGCGTACCTAGGATGATGGGCATTTCTATAATGCTTCCTCCTGTGATCTGGCCAGCATTACTAGCACCCAATCGCAATTGTGGGTCGAACAAAGGATCGCCTTCAACAAAAGGAGTCGGATTTACGATACTTGCTTCCAAGGCATAATTGATGAATACTACTGAAAAGTCCAGAAAACTAATGATACCGTCTCCGTCAGTGTCTGCATAGGCGTAGTTCGTACCATTGGGAAACCACTCTTGCCAAAGGAGTGCAATTTCTTGCTCGTCAAAAGCGGTCTCCGCACTGATCCGGCTGGGGCCAAAAGTACCATAAGCATAACCGACAAATAGGATATCAATATTATCCACTCTACCATTATCATTGGCATCTCCTGGATAAAGCTGGGCTTGAAGGGCAAAGCTGCTAAATAATAGAAGTAAGGTATAAGTAAATCTTGAGCTGGTCATCGTAGTTAGGTTCATCAAATAGTTGCTTATATTCTGGTAGGATAAAAGTACAGTTGATCATCGCGCAGAACAACTACAATTTTCCATTTTTATCAGAAAAAAAGCACTATTCATTTTATTAAAAAGGGAATAACTAGTGTACAAAACACTTGAAAATCAATTGTTTGCTCACAATACATAAAATTCAAAAAATCATACTTTTTCTATACCTCATAGCTTGTAAAACATTGCAATTCTCAAGATTTTCGCTGATAGGTGACCAAAATGAATTATGAAAAAAACTAAACTCTTTAGTATTCTTCAAACATTTGACAGCAAAGAGCTGCGAGCATTCCACGATTTTGTACGCTCCCCTTTTTTCAATAAGCAAGAAGAGATCGTGCAGCTTTTTGAATACCTTAAGAAACAAGCTAAGCGAGGCTTCCCAGATCGAAAAATGCAAAAAAAGACCATTTTTGCTACCCTGTTTCCAGAGCAGGCCTATGATGAAAGACGATTCAATCACCTAATTAGCCTACTTTTTAAGTTAGCAGAAACCTTCTTAGGGTACCAACAAATGCAGAAAGCAGGGCTTGTTGGTGAATACTATGCTTTGCAAGCTTATATGGAGCGTAACGAGCACAAATCGTACCGTTATCTATATGAGCAGGCCCATAAAAAACTGGCCGCATTTCCCTTTCGAAATGCAGACTACCACTTCCAACAGTTTCTGCTGGCAGATGTAGCGGAACGGCACTTTTCTAATCAAGATGTAAGGCGTACAGATCAGAGTCTTCAGTTGGCCGCTGATCATTTAGATCACTATTTTTTAGCTCAAAAGCTAAAATTCGTTTGTGCCATGCTTGATCGTCAAATGCAGCTTCCTACCTCTTACACTACTCACATGATCGATGAAATTAACCAATATTTAAATCGACGATCATTTGCACATATCCCAGCTATTCATATTTATTATATTATGCTTTTGACGCTTACCGAACCTACTGAGAGTAAGCACTTTTATCAACTAGTTGCAGCACTAAAAACGAATAAAGCATTATTTGATACAGGT
>JBCCRH010000126.1:0-13766 GCA_039208045.1 Bacteroidota bacterium | reverse complement strand
CCAATGAGGAGTTTAGCGGCCATTTTGATGTGAATGTCGGATGGCAAAAGTGGGCACTGGTGACTAGCATTAGTGCCAATAGTTATGGTGATCTGCGCATGGGGAACAATGGCCCCAGTTCCTACCTACGCCCCAGCTTTGTAGAACGCTTCGACAGTACAGATGTAGTGGTCAACAATAGTGATCCCCAGCTGCAAGTCCCCTCTGGTTTTGACCAAATCAATCTCATGCAAAAGCTACGCTTTAAGCCTTCTGAGAAATGGGATATTGAATACGGTTTCCATTATTCTGAAACCACGCCTTATTCGCGCTACGACCGGCAGCTCCGCACCCGCAACGGCCTTCCTCGCTACGGCGAATGGGCCTACGGCCCACAAATTTGGATGATGAATAACCTCAGTGCTACTCATACCCACCCCAACCTAATTTTTGACCAATTTACCCTCCGCGCCGCGCACCAATATTTTGAAGAAAGTCGCATCAGCCGTAACTTTAATAGCCCCGACCGAGCCATCCGCACCGAACAAGTAGATGCTTATTCCCTAAACCTTGACTTTAGCAAAAAATGGGATTCCAACACTACCCTATTTTATGGCCTAGAGTGGGTACTCAATCAAGTAAACTCCACTGGGCTAAACGAAAATATCAATACTGGCACCACTTCCCCTGGCCCCTCCCGCTACCCGCAAGCCGACTGGCAATCCTATGCCGCTTACCTCACCGCACAAATTCAACTCAATGAGCAACTACATCTACAAGCTGGCGCACGCTATGGCCGCAACCTACTCAATGCCACTTTTGATACTACCTTTTTCCCATTCCCATTTACCACCACTTCGCTTAATGCAGGAGCCACTACTGGTAGTCTGGGTCTGGTCTATCGCCCTACTTCTACTTGGGTGCTTAGCGCAACTATCGCTAATGGTTTCCGTGCTCCCAATGTAGATGATGCAGGCAAAGTATTTGATTCAGAGCCAGGTGCAGTCGTTGTTCCCAACCCTAACCTACGCCCTGAGTTTGCCTACAATGTTGAGCTTGGTCTAGCCAAAATTATTGGAGATTTCATCAAACTAGATGTAACGGCCTACTACACCTTCCTCGACAATGCCCTTGTTCGCCGCAACTTCACGCTCAATGGTCAAGATAGTATCCTCTACGAGAATCAGCCCAGCCAAGTACAAGCTATCCAGAATGCTGCTTCCGCAAATGTCTATGGCGTCCAAGCAGGTGTAGAAGTCAAGCTCCCCAACGGCTTCCGTCTAGCCACGCGCCTCAACTACCAAGTAGGAGAAGAAGAACTGAATGATGGTACCCGAAGTCCCTCCCGCCATGCTGCTCCATTCTTTGGCCTCGCTCGCCTCAACTACCGCAAAGACAAACTTCAACTTCAATTCAATATCCAGTTTAGTGATGCCGTCCCTTTTGAGGATATGCCTGTCTCAGAAATTGGCAAACCAGAAATTTATGCCCAAGATGCCAATGGCAATCCCTTCTCTCCTTCCTGGTATACGCTCAATTTTAAAGCCCTTTACCAGCTAGAACAGCATTTTTCCCTCAGCGCTGGCTTGGAAAACATTACTGATCAGCGGTATCGCCCCTATAGCTCTGGCCTTGTCGCGCCTGGGCGGAATTTTATCTTGGCCCTGCGGGCGGAGTTTTGAGGGAGGATGGGGTTTGGGAGTGCTCTGCTGTGACTTCTAATGTGCCCTAAAGTGGCTAATGTGGTTGGAATAGCTTAGGCGTTTCGGAGGATGGGGAAGTTGAGGGGTTGGGGAGTTTGAGTGTTTTGGGGTTTAGGGGTTTAGGGGTTTAGGAATTATGGCCTCTACCAAGGCTGCTGCCGCATCGGCCCAACTATAAGTTTCCCATTTTTTTTGCTGTAGCGCACCTTCCAGAAAAGTAGCATGTAGCTGAGGCTGGGTGTGTAACTGCTGTAGTTGTGCTACCAATGACTCTATAGTTGGTGAAAGCCAGCCTGTGTGGCCCTGTTGGACATGTGCGGAAGCATTGCCTCGATCTAGAGCTAGGATGGGGATGCCAAAGGCGACGGCTTCTTGCATGGCCATGCCAAAGGTTTCCATGGCGGAGCAGGAAAGGAGGAGATTGGCCCAGTTGTACTGAGTGCTGATTTGAGTGTGTGATAGCTCTCCCATATAGGTGACTTGGGGTAGCTTTTTGATAGAAGCTAAGCAGGCTTTGGCGTAGGAGGGCTCGTGTGCAGTGCTTCCGATGAGGCGTAGCAAAAGCTTGGGGATGGGATATTTTTCAAGGAGCTTAAGGAAAGGTAAGATGCCTTTGCGCTCTATTAAATTGCCAATGATTAATGCGCGGATGTGATCTGTAGATTTTTGTTTTTTGTGGGGGGTAATGCCAAGCGCTGGCGGAATGAGTGCGTAGCGCTTATTAGGGAAGTGTGTGGATAAGTGGGTTTGCATGAACGGGCTGTTTACCACAAAACCAGTAAAACGAGTCAGCTGAGCGTATTCTTTTTCGAGAAAGTAGGCGGTGCTGTTCCATCCTTCGGGCGGATGAAGGCTTTCTAGGTGGTGCACTAAGAGGAAAGTAGGGCTCCTGCGGAGTGCCTTCCCTAAAAGTGCATCTTGCAAATACAAACTGTCCCATATGATTGCATCGAAGACTTCTGTAGTGGTACAGGCAGCAAACTGCTCGATGGTTTGCTGAGTAATCAGTATCCCTATCCTTTTTAGTGCTTCAACCAGGTTGGCATTATAAATATTACCCCCTGACTGAAAAGCACTAGTATCAGGAATAACGAACAAAAGGCTAGGCTCATCCCTCATAGCCTGCCCATGCAATGTGCGACTCGCCTAAAACGACTTTTATACGGCCATCGAAGGCTTCCGCTACGCCCGCTTTTACCGCATCGTGGATGTATTTGGCCAAGAACTCCGTAGTCGTTAGCTTTCCTTGAAATTGTGGCAGTTCATCTAAGTTTTGGTAGTCTAATGGGCCAAGCACCGCCTTGAGGACATCATGAGCTAGACCAATATCAATTACCACTTCCATCTCGTTGAGTTGCTCGGATAGAAAACTTACATCTACTACATAGGTTGCTCCGTGCATATTCTTAGCAGGCCCAAAATCGGGATGATCCAAGGAATGGGCGATCATGATGTGCTGACGAACGGTTACGTGATACATAAGTAATTTTTATTTTGGATTAATCGTATTTTATAGTCCACCCTATACCTTCTAAAGTACCTTCGCGCAATTTCCCGAATAGGGCAGGCGCTTCACTTAGGCTAATCTCATGGGTTAATAGTTGATCAAATTTTTCTTGCTGCAGTAGCTGAAAAACCAATTGCTTACGGCGGCGATAGTCCCAGCGGTTCTGCTTGGAGCCTGGCACTTGCCCTACTTGGGAGGCAATCAATCGTTTGCGTTGCTGGTGAAAACTGGCCCCTAGCTGCATACTCACTTCTTTTGTACCGTACCAACTCAGCTCTACAGATGTGCCTTCGTATCCTAAACGATCAATCGCCATTTGCAGCCCACTGCTCGAACTGCTCGTGTGGAAGGTAATATCAAAGTCCGTCTCTTCAGCCAACAGTTGAAAGTCCAGCTGTTGGGCTAAAGCGCGCCGCTGAGGTAATCGTTCTGCGATGTACACCTCCACTCCTGCAATTTGCTGTAGCAATAGAGCAGTTAGTGCGCCAATCATTCCAAACCCTACGACCAACACCCGGTCACCTATTTGTACCTGACTGTCCCATACGGCATTGACGGCAGTCTCTAAATTACTAGCCAGTACAGCTCGTCGTATGGGTACCTTTTCAGGGATAAGCGTGAGTGCTTCCGCTTCCACTATGCAATAGCTTTGATGTGGGTGCATCAGGTGTACCTTTTTCCCCGAAAGGGGATACCCCTGCGTAACCACCTGCCCAACTAAAGAATACCCATATTTTACGGGCAACTCAAAGCTACCTTCCATATAGGGGACACGCATATTTTGATGCAAATCAACAGGTACTGCACCACTAGCTACTAAGCGCTCTGTACCTAAGCTAATCAGGGAAAACTCGCTTTTCACGAGACACTGTCCCTCCTTGGGCGCTGGGATGGCGGAAGAGAGCAGGCTAGATGTTGAACTGCTTAGGTGCCACAAAGCATTGGAATGGGTCGATTGATGAGCCATAGCTGGATGCTGCTTTTAAAATATACCCGTGAACATAATGGCATCGCCCACTGGCTGATACCAAAAGTGTCGAAACGTTTTGGCATCGCTTACTTTTTCAATAGCGGGGAGTTTGATACTGGGAATACCTGCCCCCAGCACAATTGGGGCTACATGAAGTTGTAAGACATCGATAGCCTGATCATTCAAGAAGCCTGAAGTGGTAGTGGGCCCTCCTTCTATATAGACAGAATGAATACCACGTTCATATAGATTTGACAGAATCTTTTGACTTTCAATACGCTTACCATCTACCTCCAATTGCAGGTATTGAATCTGACCATTTAGCGAAAGCGATCTATTACCAATAACAACAATTTCCTTGGTGCAGCTTTGGTAGAGGCAGGTATAGTCTTTGGCAGAAGTTCCCAAGACCACTCGAATGGGATTTTCACCTTCCACATGCCTAACGGTAAGCTTGGGATGATCCGCATTTAGGGTGCCGCTACCCACCAAAATAGCATCACATAAGGCTCTCATCCGATGGGCATGTACTAGGTTCTCCGGATTTCCGATCCATTTGGAGTGACCGGTGGGCGTCGCAATTTTTCCATCCAATGATTGAGCAAAGTGAGCAATAGTAACTGCCCGTTGAGTTAATTTGGCTAAAATTGAGGTAAAGCAGTAGGGCAAATAATGCATAAAAAATTGTAATCCTTCTGGATCAATATTTGCAGCTGCATAATACAGTTCACACTGGAAGTCACCCGTTTTGATAAAGACTAGATCTGCTTTAGCACTTGTTGCAGCAGGCACTAGCTGGATAAGTACCTGGAAGGTGTTCCTAGATGCTTTGGGAGGAATCGTATTAAACGCAACGTTCAAGTGGTCATCTACTACGCAAAAACGGATAGGCACGCTTGCCATACGTAGCTGTTGCTTCAATGCCAACAACATTCGCCAGAAGGTCTCTTTTGCAAGCATGAATAGTGATCATTTTAACCCTTTCAGTAGGTGTCCCATTTTTTGTTGTTTGGTCTTTAAGTACCCATAATTTTCTGCGTGCGCTTCTATTTCAAGAGGTACTCGCTCTACAACGTCAATAGAACCATTTTCAAATGCTTCAATCTTATTGGGATTATTGGTTAGTAGCCGAATCTGAGTAATCGATAAAGCTTCTAGCATTTCTACCGCGATACCAAAGTGCCGAGCATCTACTTCTAGGCCTAGATGAAGATTAGCATCTATCGTATTGTGCCCTTGATCTTGAAGACTATAGGCCTTGAGCTTATTAATAATACCGATTCCCCTGCCTTCTTGCCGTAGATACAGTACCACTCCTCCCTCTTCAGCCGTCATCTCCAATGCCCTCGACAACTGTTCCCCGCAATCACATCTTTTGGAGCCAAAAAGGTCACCAGTAATACATTCCGAATGAATTCTTGTAAGTACAGCCTGCTGCGGATCAAAAGAAGTATGTACTAGCGCCAAGTGAGGCATCCAATCATCGGATTGATCAGAAAAAGCAATCATATTAAACTCACCCCAGGGGGTAGGAATGAGCGCCTCTGCTTGTATCTGCAATTTCATTCTACTCTGTATACTATTATTATAAACCAAATCCATCCATCACTAATTTCCGCTAAGCTCCAGTAGTTTTTTCAATTAGGGCAATTTAACAATTATAATCGACTTAAAGTTTAGGGGGCCAATAATGGCACTAATTAAGGACAAAGTCGCAAATGAGGCACCCTCCTTTTTTAGGATTTCCTGTTTCCAAAATGTTAAATGAAGGTCAAAAAAAGATTTAAGGAAGTCTTAAAGGTGCTTTCGATTTGAGCTACTTCGATAGTCTTTTTTATACTTGCGGCCTGCTTTCAGACAACTCCTGAAGCGATTTTTTAGATTAAAGTGGTAACTTTTCCGTCAGACAGGTGTTAGGGCCTTATGTTTTTTTGAACCTATAGCAGGCAGCAGAATAAAACACTTGTTCGATGTATAGATGTAAGACTGTTAAACAAACTTTAAAAGAAATCACCCTGATGAACCTTCCAAAAGCGCACAAACGTTCGTTTGCGCATTGCATTAGCGATTCTGTATAACTCGTATGACATCAGTGCTGAATGGTAGCAAGTTGATCTTGCCCTGTTTGGTTTTTAAGTATGATAAAGACTTTTTTTTCACCAAAATTTCATTTCATGATGAAAAGACTCTCACTAGTTCTTTTGCTGGTATTTGCCGGCATGGCTACTCTAATGGCACAACGTACGCTTACGGGTACGGTAGTGGATGATATAGGGGAGCCACTTATTGGTGCGTCCGTTTTAGTGAAAGGTACTTCTACAGGTACTGTCACTGAAGTTGATGGTACATATTCGCTACAAGTACCAGAAGACGCCAAAGTTCTTACCTTTTCTTATACTGGCTACACGACTCAGGAAGTAGAGATCGGCACAACTAATGTGATCGATATGACGCTTACTTTTGATGTGCTAAACATTGATGAGGTAGTGGTAACGGCTATTGGTATTGAGCGTAACAAGAAGGACATCGGTTATGCGATCACTACAGTGGGTGGCGATGAGCTGACGGTAGCGCGTGAAACCAATATTGTTAACTCCTTACAGGGAAAAACTTCAGGGGTGCAGATTACCAGCCAAAGTGGTAACCTTGGTGGCTCTAGTAAGATTTTGATCCGTGGTGTAAACTCCCTTTCTGGTGGTAACAACCCACTATGGGTAGTAGATGGGGTACCTGTATTTGATAGTAATATCACTACTGGTGACCAAATTACTGGGGGTTTTGACACAGGTAACCGTGCGCAGGACATCAACCCGGATGACGTAGAATCTATTAGCATTTTGAAAGGTGCTGCTGCTGCTGCCCTTTATGGTTCTCGTGCTGCCAATGGTGCGATTATCGTAACGACCAAGCGTGGTAAGAAAGGAAGCAGAGCGAATATTACGCTTAACTCTACGGTTCGTTTCGACTCTCCGCTACGTTTGCCGACCTTCCAGAACGAATGGGCTCCTGGTAACGATGGTAAGTACGACTTAGAGCAGAGCGCTGGCTGGGGACCACGTATTGCAGGCCAAGAAGTAGAAGATTTTACAGGTAATACAGTACCATTGCAGGCTTTCCCAGATAATGTGGGTGATTTTTATGACACAGGAACTACGTACATTACCAATTTAGCCATTGGTGGTGCCACTGAAACTTCTGATTATCGTTTCTCGCTCACTTCTTTGAACCAACAGGGTATTTTCCCAGGTTCTGAGCTAGATCGCTTTACGCTAGCCTTAAATGCAGGTTCTAAATTTAGCCAAAACATCACCTCACGGGTAGGCTTAAACCTGATTCGTTCTACTAGCCAAGGTCGTGTGGCTCAGGGAGCAAATGACCCGAACGTACTTTCAAGCTTGATAAATGGTATTCCACGTACCACCGATATTAGCTTATTGACACCTTGGATTGACGAGACCGCTGGTGTAGGTACGCAGTTGAACCCACTAGGACCAATGACGAACAATCCTTACTGGATTGCTTTTGAAAATCAATTTACAACAGAAACAGATCGCGTGTTGGGTAATTTCCAGTTGACTTATGAGCCAACTGTATGGTTTGATCTTACCGGTCGTGTAGGTATCGACTTTATCATTGATGATCGTTTCCGTTCGAACCGTGTTGGAACGATTGGTCGGGAGCCTGGAGATTTTACCGATGATAAAATCCAGCAGCGTCAGTTAGACTACAACTTATTGGCTTCCGCCAAAAAAGACATTGGCGAAGATTTCTTCATCAAAGCTACTTTAGGATTTAACTACAACCAACGTGTATTTGAGCGCTTTACGAACACTGGTACTCAGTTATTCGTAGAAGAGCTATTCAGTACTGGTAATGTAGATGTAAATGCGCCTTTCAATGATTTCACGGAGCGCCGTCTGTTCGGTGTCTTTGGAGATATTACCTTGACATTTAAAGACTATCTTTCTTTGAATGTTACTGGCCGTAACGACTGGTCTTCTACCCTGCCATTAGATAATAACTCTTACTTCTATCCATCAGTAAGTGCGAGCTTTATCTTCACCGATGCATTCAATATTCCTGACGACATCTTATCTTATGGTAAGTTACGTGCAAGTGTTGCATCAGTGGGTGGTGATACTAATCCTTATCAGTTGGATTTCTTGTACAACCCTCAGACTACTGCTTTCGGTCAGTTTGGTTCTGGAACTAACTTCCCATTTGGTGGTTCTTTGGCCTTCTCTGGTCCAGCTACTATTCCTCCTACTTCTTTGAATCCTGAATTTGTAACGAACTGGGAAATTGGTACAGAATTGCAATTCTTCAAGGGTCGCCTAGGTCTTGACTTCACTTACTATGATATCGTAACTACTGATCAGATTTTGGCGATTCCAATTCCGGAGTCTACTGGTTTCAACTTCCAGCGCTTGAATGTGGGTCAGACTTCTAACACAGGTATTGAAATTGAATTGAACGCAGATATTATTCGTACAAAAGACTTTAACTGGAATACATTGCTAACCTTTACAAGAAACGAGTTTATCGTAGATGAATTAGCAGAAGGTGTTGATCGTTTGGTAGTAAACTCTGGTTTCAACAGTATCCAGGTAGTAGCGGAGCCAGGTCAAGCATTTGGCTTGTATGGTAATACCTTCAGAAAAGCAGAATCTGATTCTACCCGTATCATTGTTGATCCTAATACTGGTCTTCGCCAGGCTGGTGAAAATGAGCGCTTGGGAGATGTATTCCCTGAATTCATTGCTGGTTGGACCAACAACATCACTTGGAAAGGAGTGAGCTTGCGTTTTACGATAGATATGCGTGATGGTGGTTTGATGTACTCTGAGACGGCGCAAAGCGCACGTGCTTCTGGTCTAGCAGAAGAAACAGCAGGTGTTGACCGTACTGCTGCTATTATCGATACGGAAGCATGGATTGAAGAAATGGATGCTGATGGTAATATGGTTACCCGTCCAAATGATATTCCAGTACAGCCGGAGGCATTCTGGCAAAACTATTCTGCTGGTAACATTGCAGAAGGTAATGTATTTGGTGCAGGCTTCATAAAGCTGCGTGAAATTGCAGTAGCTTATGCTATTCCAGAAAGATGGCTAGAAGGTTCTCCATTCACCAGCTTATCAGTTGGTTTTGAGGCACGTAATTTAGCTATTTTGTGGAGTGAAATTCCTCATATCGATCCAGAAAGTAACCTATTCGGTTCTGCGAATGATGGTGCAGGTATTGAGTTTAACAGTCCACTTACAACGCGTACCTTTGGTGCAAACTTGCGAGTTGGATTCTAAGGATTTAGTTGTTGAAACACACTTTATCTTTAAAACAATCAAAATTTGAAAGAAATAATGAAAAAATATTTTCTTCCTATCCTATTAGCTGCCACCTTTGTGTTTGTAAATACCGGATGTGATGATGCACTCGATATTAATACAGACCCTTTAGCAGCTACGGCGGTTGACCCTAACCTTCTGTTTCCAGAAGTACTCGTCAACTTATCTAACAATCGTACGATCGAAGTTTCTGGTCGTCTCGGTAATATTGTACACTACTACGAGCCCGGTCTAACGGTATTCGGCACCATGGCTTATGGAGACCTCAGTAACACCTTCTTAGTAGGTAATATTTGGTCAAACTGGTACAGCATTGGCTTGAAGAACCTGGTGTTGGCGGAGCAGACTGCTCTATCACAGGATCCACAGCCTGTAAATGTAATTGCGCAGAGTAAGCTATTGCAATCATTCATTTACTATCTATTAACTACCTCCTGGGAGGAAGTGCCTTTTTCTCAAGCGTTGAATGCAGATGAGTTTCCTAATCCCGTTTTTGATCCACAAGAGCAGGTATTGGAAGGTATCGTAGCAATGGTAGATGAGGCCTTAGCATTGATTGATAAGGGTGATGGCGCCTTTAGCGTTACTGATGGTGACTTGATCTACGGTGGTAATATGGATAACTGGGAGCGTTTTGGAAACTCTTTAAAGCTAAAGGCACTAATGTTGCTAGCGAATAAAAAAGATGTTTCTGCACAAATCGCTGCTGCTGTTGCGGCACCACGCATTACCGCACTATCTGATGAAGCTGCATTGCAGTATTTTGATGCGCCAGGTAACTTCAATCCGCTATGGAATACTTTGAACTTGTTTGCTGGCGGTAACAACCCAGAGTGGTGGAATGCTTCTACGATTTTCATTGATGTATTGAATGAGTTAGAGGATCCACGCTTGTCAACTTACTATGATGAGAGCGATTCTTTTGGTGCGCCTCCGGGTAGTTTTGGTGTAGATGGCAATGCTATTGTAAGCCTTAACATCTTGCGTCCCGATTTTCCAGATCGCTATATTACGCCTGCTGAGATTGTGCTGCTAGAAGCAGAAGCAATTGCTAGAGGCTTTGCTCCTGGTGGAATTGGTGCGGCTGATACTAAGTACCGTGAAGGGATCAAGCTTTCTATGGATTTCTATGATGCAAAGCCTGGTGCTATTCAAGAAGTCGATAAAGAAGCATACCTCAACTCACTCCCTAATTTGGCAGAGTTGCCTACTGATGATGCTGTAGAAGCTATTCAGTTGCAAATTTATCTTGAGGATTTCATGCGTTCACCAGAAGGATGGACTCAATGGCGTCGTACAAAAGTACCATCAACTGTACAAGCTCCGGCTGGATCACAAATCTCAGGAGTACTACGTCGCTTATTCTATCCACCAGATGAGGTGGGAGCTAACCCTAATGCTCCAAACCTTAAGGATTTGGATGAACCTATGTGGTTTGAAAACTAGAAGTGGTAGAATCGCATTATTTAATTCTTAAACACAAATGATGAAAAACTTAAAATATTTCTTATTCCTCTGCTTAGCCGGCTCCTTGTTCGTTGCCTGTGAGTATGACTCTTTCGAGGAAGAAGGTGCGCTGTCGGGCATTGAGGGTACCGAGCAAAACCCATTCGTGCGCTTGGATAATACACTGCAAGGTTCAGCTTCTGTAGACGAAGGAGACGGAACGCTTGGTATTACTGTGGAAAACCTATTTCCGACAGAGACGGATGTTACTGTGGCTTATGAGCTGGGTGGTACTGCTACTTTTGGTGAGGATTATACCATTGCTGGGGCAACGGCAACAGGTGGTACGATAGATATTATTTGGGATGCAGATGCCTTTGGTATCGCACTCGAAGATATTGTTATCGAGGTGATTGATGACTGTGCTGTTGAGACTGGTGAAACCATTACGATTGCCCTAACTAGTGCTACTGCTGCTAATGGTAGAGCTTATGATGTGGGCCAAGGTTCCCTACATAGAGAGGTAACTGTTTCTCTCGGAGATGTAGAGCCTGTAGTTGGTTTTAACGCTGAAGGAAGTGTAGTAACTGATACCCTAAATATGGATACAGTTGCCATTAATGTAGTAGTGAGCGACTTTAACGATGGTTGTGACGACATCGAACTAAGCGTAGAAGTAGACGACGCTAGTACTGCTGATGCTGCTGATTACGAGCTATTAACTACAGAAATTTTATTTGATGGTTCTGGCCTTGCAGTGCCAATTGAAGTTATTATCAATGCAGATGCTGTCAACGAAATGGAAGAAACTATTATACTGAATATTCAGAAGGTATCGTCGGGCAGTTCGAGTATAGGGACTGGGCAACATACCATTACGATACGAGATTTAGAATAACTACGTTTGATAATGGATGGACAGCTAATATTAGCTCTTCTCTATTACAAACCATAAAAACCCAGCAAGCTCCTTTCAATTTTGGAAGGGGCTTGTTTACTTTTGCAAGAAACATATGGCAAAATCTTCAAAGAAACGCACCAGAAAAGCGACTTCCCAGACCTCTTCTAAGCAGAGGCGTGCACTCATCATCTTAGCAGTCCTCCTGATACCGGCGGCGATTGGTCTTGTTATAATGACCATCCCAAAATCTACCAAGAAAAAAGATGTGGGGCCTAGCTTTTTTAAAGAGGGCGAGTTACAGCTCCTTCGCCAGAATACCGACGAGGTGATCAAAGCAATTGATATTGAAATTGCGGATAATGACCGGGAACAAGAGCGCGGACTGATGTGGCGCCGCTCTATGGAAGAAAATCAAGGCATGCTCTTTCTTATGGAAGCAGAAGAAATGCAGCGCTTTTGGATGCTCAATACCTATATCTCGCTGGATATTATCTTCCTCAATTCTAATTTTGAGATTGTTACCATCCAAAAAAATACCAAGCCTCAGTCCTTAGATGGGGTGCCTTCTACTAAGCCTGCCAAGTATGTGCTAGAAGTCATTGCAGGCTTTTCTGATAAGTACAACTTGAAAGAAGGGGATCGAATAAGCTATAAAAGAACAGATCGCTAAACTCCAAGATGATGAAAGGCAACAAACCTATCGATCGAGAAGGTCAATCCGCTACTGTCATTTTTGACAATCGTAGTCTAGCAACGGATTATCGAACGCTACGTCCGCTCTTGCAAGCAGGCATGAACGTATTAGACATCGGCTGCGGAACAGGAGCTATTTCAAAAGATATAGCCAATATAGTTGGGGAAGGTGGCAAAGTGGTCGGTATAGATAATACCGAGCGATTTATTTTGAGTGGCCGAGCTACTTATCAGCATGTTGAAAATCTGGAATTGTGGCACGCTGACTTATTCTCTTTTGAATCGGAGGAGGCCTTTGACTTGATCGTTGCAGCTCGGGTATTGCAGTGGTTAAATAATCCGGTAGAAGCACTCGTAAAAATGAAAACGCTACTGAAACCCAATGGAAAAATATCGATACTCGACTACAATCATGAAACGTTAGAGTGGAATCCGGCGCCACCAGCATCTATGCAAGTCTTTTACGATACGTTTCTTAGGTGGCGAAGTAATGCTGCCTTAAATAACAGAATAGCGGATGACCTTGCTGCTATGATGCAGCAGGCAGGGCTTCGCGATATTCAAGTCACTAATTCAGATGAATATTACCATAGAGGAAGACCTGATTTTAAATCCAAAGTAGGTATCTGGTCGCATGTTGCTAGTTCAAGGCAGCTTGTAAAAGAAGGGTATTTGGATGATGCGCTCCGACTAAGGGCTATTCAAGAATATGATCATTGGGTAGAACACGAAGCCGTATCGATGACTATGAAACTTAATGAAGTCAGGGGAAGCTTGTGAGTCATTGTCTGTAACTGAGCAACAAAAAAATAGTCTATTAGTGTTATAGTTCAACAACCCAAGATTTGTGAATTCTGACTTGCCCTTTTTCCGTCCTGCCACGTTAAAAAGCCTCGCCGATGCTTAGGCATCGCCTACGTTTTTTGCCTTGCAGGCCAAAAAAATGCCGTCGCCATATTTTCACAAATCTTGCATTGTTGAACTATACATAAAAGCACAAGCCTTTTTAAAAGATGAAACGAGCATGATCTTATTTAATCATAATATCACGCAAAGAAATGATTAAAAAAGATTATGCGAGAGCGCAGCGGTTTCATCTGTTTAAAATTTTTCTGCGCAGCAAACAATGCAGAAAAATTTCTGCGCAGATGTAACCGCTGCGCTCTCGCATAATCTTTTTTAATCATTTCTTTGCGTGATATTATGATTAAATAAGATCATG
>JBCCRH010000125.1:0-13806 GCA_039208045.1 Bacteroidota bacterium | reverse complement strand
ATCACCACGTAGCTTTCGCCATCATTCAACTGGCCTAGTGGAAAAGTCTCAATAGCATCCTCGACAGATGTACTTGGGTTCACCGCAACTGCCACTTCGATATCCGCACCAGCAGGTACATCTAAGAATTTCGTCGCTGCACGGAAGGGTACACCAGTTAATTCTGGAAGTAAATCTCCATTTACATAGATGTCTACGACAGGTCCTGCATCCGTATTCGGTGTTGGGGAGTTGTGGATGACTTGTACCGATGCCGTTTGCGACCATGCACTAATGGTTAGGAAGAGTGCTGCAAAGAGCAAGTAAATTTTGTTCATAATTAAATTTTTGGTTTTTGAAATGATAGATAGCATGAGTAGATAGACTCTTAGTGCTGTCAATACATCCCCTCAAACGTCCAACCTCAAAATATGTTTAGCCTTTATCAGGCAATCAGGCAAAAGCGTTAAACAAAAAAGGGCATTTGCACGGCCTTAGTCATTTTAACATTTCCTTAAGAAAAGGAATTTACCACTCTATGGCTTTTGAAAGCTCCCAGGATTTCCTATTTTAGCTCGCTATAACTCAACCAAATGGCATTTGTTAAACTCTCTATTCTAGCAATTGTAAGCGAACAAAAAGCAGAAGAACGCACCCTATACCAAGTTCGCCCGCTTTTCCTCGACCAGCCTCTTGCCATGAGCCACCGCTATGAGCAAGCAGTTAGCATTTTCCAAAAAGAAACTAAGAAGCGTTTTAAGGGCTTTTCCATGAATCGAACCAATTCGTTCAGCCTGAAATGGTTTCTGTTCAAGCCAGAGGTGAATTATCGCGTTATTCAGCTAGATATGAAAGTGGGCAACCAGTTCGTAAATGGGCTATTTGGGGTGGCTCATTTTGAAGTACAAGGCAAGGAGTTTATGCACTTTCCTGCCTTCGATGAAATGGTCATGTGTTCATCAGATAGCCATCAAAAATTAGATTTTAAGCGGGAGGCACAACAGGCAGTTCGCCATTTTTTGCGTAAGCAAAAAGAACTAGAAGGCCATGGCTTTGATCCTGAGAATTACACCTCTGATAAGCGAGAATTTCTAACAGAAATTCCTGTTAATATTCACATCGGTTTTGAGTCGTTCCGCTTCGAGCAGTCGGGACTAGATTGGTTCTTTGCTTCTATGGGAGGCGATCATGATTTTGATGGAGCAGTAGAAATTGAGCGGGTTGGGCATGACCTGAACAGCCTCTTTCCTAGCGAGTTACGTCGGGCTTACTTGCAAGATCAATTAGTTGATCGACTCTATAGTTTGATCTATCAGGGAGATAATACGCCAGTGGCCATTGTTGGGCCTAGTGGGGTAGGTAAACACACCTTAGTACACGAGGTGGTGGCTCGGTACGAGTTGAAATATTATGGGAAAATAAAGGGCCGAAAAAGTCGAATTTGGTACATTGATCCCAACCGAATCATCTCAGGTATGAGCGTTGTGGGTATGTGGCAGAAGCGCTTTGAGTCCATTATTCGCTTTGTGCAACAACCCAATGAGTTGGAAAAAGGATCGGATCGCCTACTCATCGACAATCCAGTGGCGATGCTACGTATTGGTAAGTCTGCTCAGAATGATATGACCCTGAGTGATGTACTGCGCCCTTACTTAGAAAAACGCGGCTTACAACTAACGCTCATTGCCAATGGGGAAGAATGGAAAGTGCTACAAGAGAAAGACCGCCGCTTTAGTGACTTATTCCAGGTCATTCGGGTGAATGAACCAGACTTAGAAACTGCAACCCGTATTATTCTAGAGGGACGTAAAGTATTGGAGCGCGAGCAGGCGACCATTGTTACGATTCAAGCAGTCAATCAGCTGATGACGCTACAGCGGAATTACTTGAAGAACCAGCCGCTACCTGGAAGTATCATGCGCCTAATGCAGCAATTGGCTGTTAAATATCGCTTCCAGAAAATAGATGCGCCCCAAGTGCGCGAAGAGTTCAAATCACTAAGTGGCCTAGAAGAGCGCATTTTTGATTCTTCTCAGCAGTTGGAGGCTGACGAAGTGAGCAAGACTATTGGCCAGCAGCTAATTGGGCAGGAGGCAGCGGTGGAGGCGCTTTCGCAGACCATTCATATCGCTAAAGCTAAATTGGCGGATAAGTCTAAGCCGTTGAGTTCTTTCCTATTTATAGGTCCTACTGGGGTAGGAAAAACGCAAGCAGCAAAGGTATTGTGCCACTATCTGATGGGTAGTGAAGATCAGCTGATGCGCTTTGACATGAATGAATACATTGATGGCAGTGCGGTGCAGCGTCTTATCGGCGACTACAACAATCCTGAAGGGCAACTGACGGGCAAAGTACGCTATCAGCCTTTTGGTATTTTGCTGTTGGATGAGATCGAGAAAGCACATCCCGATGTGCATGACCTACTCTTACAAGTACTCGATGATGGCCGCCTAACGGATTCATTGGGCCGCACGGTAGACTTTACGAACACGATTATCATTATGACCTCTAATGTGGGGGCCCAGAAGGTAGCTGCTCAGGTAGGCTTTGACTTTAATCGCGATCAATCTGGCATTTATGAAAAGGCGGTAGAAAACTTTTTCCGACCGGAATTTATCAATCGAATTGATAAAATTGTCATTTTTAAGCCGCTTGAGTTGGAGCATATTTTGCGCATTGCACGCTTGCAAATCAAGGAGTTATTGCAGCGCGACGGCTTTGTGCGGCGAACCACTATTCTGAATATTTCTACTGAAGCCCTAGAGTGGGTGGCTAGGCGGGGCTATGATCCTACCATGGGCGGACGGGCCCTGAAGCGCCAGATTGAACGCGATTTGACGGCCTTGTCCGCAGAGCAGCTCATTTCTACCTATAGCGATCAGCCTATCATTTTTGATATTATTCTCAAAGAGGATCAACTGGTGCCGCAGATTACGCCGATGGAGTTTTTGGTCCCCCAGGATGTAAAGTGGCTGCCTGAACTTCCAACTCCAAACAAAGGCAGAGGCTTTTACATGCGACTCATACGAGAAGTAGAAGCTATTGAACGAGCTGTAGCAAAGCTCAGAGATCAGCAAAAAGAATCTGATAAGATCATCATAGGAGAAGGGGAGCTCAACTGGCTCGGATACCAGTTTAAAGATAGTGTGACTGATACAAAGGATCAGCTCACCAAAATCATGTTAGGATTTCGAGAGCGCCACTTTACAAAGGCTCCCGCCATTCCAGTTCGCCTAAAGCGGGCTTACCTAGAGGTTCGCAAGGATTGGGGTACCAAAGGTATGCGTGAAAATTTCAAAGACCGGCTTTTCCAACAAGAAGCCCTCCGAGAATTGAGCGAAGCGTACAGCATGAGTATGATTCAATTTGATAGTCTTAAATCAGAATTCCTGGATAATTACGTCCAAGTAGCTTTCTTGAAGCTCTTTGCACAAGGCTTCCTCACTAATCGCCCACAGCGTATCCGTATCCGTTTTCAAGCGATCATTGCGGGGACAGAACAGCAAGGAGTTCCCTTCTTATTTGATATGTACCAACGCTTTTTGGAGCATATGGACATCCAGCACGAGGCTGATAAAAAACGCCGACAAATCATTGCCGAAGGCTATCAGCTCTATGATGCGCTAAAAAATGAGGAAGGTATTCATCTCTTTTATGTGGCCCATCAAACCCCCAGCCCATTCCGAGTACTGATTGACTTGGAAAACGATAAGCAGGCTGCTCAAAAAGTACAACAAGTAGTTCGTCTTTACGATGATTTTCAGACGATTACCGACCTCCGTACGGGCTACTCCAACGCTGCTCAGATCACTCCACAAGAATTCAAACTGTTGCTATACGGGGGCTTAGCGCCCGAAATACGAGTGGCCATTGCTCCCTAGCAGATTGATTTTATTTTGTTAAAACTAATAGTGCCATTGCTTGTTTAGAAGGAGAATCAAAATTAGCTTTGCGCCGATTTGTAGGGGTTAAAAACAAAATTTTATAAATGGCAACGGTAAAATTTACCTTTGAAGATCCAACGATTGCACCAAAAGAGGTAAAGGACGCAGAAAAAGGTTATTCTATCTTAGATATTGCAGAAGATAACGACATCCATTTAAATCATAACTGTGGGGCGGTTTGTGCTTGTAGCACTTGCCATGTGTATGTAGAAGCAGGTGAAGATTACTTAAAAGAAATTTCTGATCGAGAAGAAGATTTTATTGATCGAGCGATTAATCCTCGGATAGAATCTCGTTTGGGTTGTCAATGCGTGATTTTAGAAGAAGATGCAGAAGTGGAGGTACTTATTCCAGATCAATCCAAGATCATTGGTCACGAACATTAATTGAACTTTAAACAGCAGATTATGCCATTTCAGGATATAGAAGATTTACCTATTGCGTGGAAAGATCACGAAGATATCGCCATGAAGCTGTATGATCGGTTTGGAGATGATTTTACAGAAAGTAAAATTTATCGCATCCGCTTTACGGATTTGCTAGATTGGATTTTGGAGATTCCCAACTTTGAAGGAAAACGCGAGGATAGCAGCGAAGGACACTTGGAACAGATACAAGCAAAGTGGGTATACGAATGGCGCGATAATCAGTAAGTAAAGCGAATGAATCAGCTCGAACTTTTTAAGGAAGTAAAAACCTTTATTTTTGATGTAGATGGCGTACTGACCGATAGTTCTGTACTGGTGCTAGAAGAAGGCAAATTACTTCGCAAGATGAGTATTCGAGATGGTTTTGCCATTAAACATGCCATCAAAAGTGGCTATCGGGTATGCATCATCACGGGGGGGCGCAATGAAGGAGTGAAACTTCGGTTACAAGGACTCGGTGTACAGGATATTTACCTTGGGGCAAGTGAGAAATTGGAAGTTTTTGAAGAGTATGTAGCGCTTTATGAGCTCAATCCGGAGCAAATCTTGTACATGGGCGATGACCTACCGGATTACCCAGTACTACGACGGGTAGGCCTAGCAGCGTGCCCACAAAATGCCGCACCAGAAATTTTGGAGCTGGCCCAATACATCTCCCCATTTAATGGTGGTGATGGATGTGCGCGTGATGTAATTGAAAAGGTACTTCGGCTACGAGGCGATTGGCCTACCACTGACGATCTATAACTCCTTTTCAATGGCGCTGCTCAAGCTCATTCGTTTTCCTAACCTTGTCATTGTTGGCCTCACCCAATATCTACTTTTTCATCTCCTCCTCCAACCTGCCTTTCACAGTAATGGGATCAATAGTCTCTTAGATACGACGCACTTTTTTCTACTTAGCTTGGTCACTCTCATCCTCACCGCAACCGGCTATATCATCAATGATATTATTGATCTCCCTATTGACCGCCTCAATAAGCCCCATAAGCTAATTATTAGTAAACGTATCGCGCTTCAAACGGCTGTGTGGCTTTACTTTTGCTTACTTCTTGGAGGTTTTTTCGTCTCTGTTTATCTTGCTTTTTTTGCAGGTAATCCCACGCTACTTACGATCTATCCATTGGCGTTCACCCTGCTTTTCGTTTATTCAGCGGCTTGGAAAAAGCAGCCCTTGATTGGCAATGTGGTGGTTGCCGTCTTTTGTGCTGGAGTAGCATGGATTTTACTATTCGCTGAAGAAGATGCCATGGCCGTGCTCCAAGAGGTGGCTTCTGACCAAGCACAGTATATCACACAGCTTTTTTACTGGTACATGGTATTTGCTTTTTTGGCCACTATGTTTAGAGAAATCGTAAAAGACCTAGAAGACATGGAAGGCGACCGAGTACATGGCTGTCGCACGCTCCCTATTGCCTTGGGGCAAAATATGGCTAAAGTCATTGCATTTGGTTTTGGAGTTAGCTTAGTCGTTTTTCTCTTAGCTATGGGATGGAATATGGATCAGCTTTTTCAGCGGTGGGGCGCTTGGGCATTTGTAGGAATAAGCATCGTACTCCCAACTATTGTAGCGCTAGCGTTGTTATACCGCGCGACGCAAAAGCAAGAGTTCCATCGCATCAGTCAAATAGCGAAGTGGATTATGCTTTTCGGTTTACTTTTTCTAATGTATAGCAGTTGGATATGAATATACTCTCCACCAAGATTGTTTTAGCGAGCAAGTCTCCCCGCCGTAGTCAACTTTTAGAACAGGCTGGTTTCACCTTCGAAGTACACGCTAACTCCATTGACGAAACCTACCCCAGTACCATGCCTGTGCATGAAGTCCCCCAGTACTTGGCGCAACAAAAAGCTCATGCCAACCGGCACTTTTTAAAACATGGTGAAGTCTTACTTTCCGCAGATAGCGTTGTCATTTTAGAAGGTAAAATCTATGAAAAGCCCAAGGACGAAGCCGATGCCTTCCGCATGATTCAGGCCCTTTCGGGAACCATGCACGAGGTAGTGACTGGCGTTTGTCTACTTACGCAACATAAAGAGCGCGTCTTCGCGGGTCATTCCAAGGTATGGATGCTACCCATTACGGAGGAAGAAACTTTGCATTATATCCGGCGCTACCAGCCTTTTGACAAAGCGGGCGGCTATGCTATTCAAGAGTGGATCGGCTTGTGCAAGATCGAGAAAATTGAAGGGACATATCCAAATATTATGGGCTTGCCAACGGATTCGGTGTATCGGGAATTGCAGGAGATGATGCTGGGTTAGGGTTTGGTTTGCTTTGCTTGCGTGCGCGTTTGGGCTTGGCTTGCTTTGGGTGCGTGCGCGTTTGGGCTTGGCTTTTTTTAAACCACCTAAGGCACTTAAGGGACACCTAAGGGTTTTTTCTTGGTATATCCTCCATCCCCCGTCCTCCTTTCCTCACTCCTCCTCCGTCCTCTCCAAACCCCTCAACCCCCAAACTCCCAAACCCCTAAACTATTTCGTAAGATCCCACACCCACTTGCCCTGAGCGTCAAAATAGCCGATCTTGTCGCCCTGTTCTACGCGGAAGAGGCCATCGCCGGCGTAGGTAATGTATTCATAATCAGGTTGTACGATCAGTTCGCCTTGGAGGTTGGTTAAGCCGTTGAAGCCCTTAATTTTCACTTTGGCAAAGCCGTCTTGGAAGCCTTCTATTTTATCGTATTTGGGAGGGATCAGTTCGATACCCTTTTGGTTGATGATGCCCCAGCGGCCGTCCACTTGTACAACTGCTACGCCGTGGTTGAAGGCACTAGCCTTTTGGTAATAACCATTATACCAACCAGCGCGCTCCGTGATGTAGTAGAAGCGGTACTTTTCATCGCGCACCAGGCCTCGCCCTTCTTTGAATTTTAGGAGGCGGTTGAGACTAGGTTCTAGGACGATATTACCGTCGTGATCTACAAGGCCTGCTTTGCGAATTCCTTTGTAGACTACTGCTTTTCCACCATCAAAGTCTAGGCATTTGGAGAAGGAACAGGCGATAACTTCCTTACCCGAGGCATCGATGTAGCCACAATAGCCATCGCGCTTAACGGCTGCACGGCCTTCCACGAAGCCTGCTGCTTGGCTGTAGCGGGGTGAAATGGCCAAGTGTCCAGTTGTATCGATATAGCCATAGCCTGCTTTGGTGCGCACTACTGCCAGGCCTTCCTGAAAAGGGCCGATTTGCTTATATTTTAGATCACTAACTAAGGCTCCTTCCAGGTTGATTAGTCCATAGCGTACGCGGTTTCGCCCTGCCCTTACGATGGCTAAGCCATGCTGGTTGAAAGTACCAATGTCAGAGTATTTGGGTTTCAATATAAAGTTTCCAGCGGTGTCGATTAGGCCATATGATCCCTCTTTGACTACCCTGGCAGTTCCGTTGAAGAAGTCGAAGGCTTTATCGAAGGTTGGGGGGATTAAATACTCATTGCGCTGGTTAATGAATCCGACACCATCATTGGAGTATACCCAAGCACGTTGGTCTTCAAAATTACCGGCTCGCTTGTACTTAAACGGAATTTCCACATTTCCTTGCTTATCGATGAATCCCCAGTAATTGCCCAGCTTTACAGCAGCTAAGCCCTCACTGAAGTCTTTAACCGCCCTGAACCGGCAAGGAATCAGCTCGAAGCCATTGCGATCCACAAAGCCCCACATTCCTTTTCGCTTGACGGCCAAGCGGCCCTCGCTGAACGAACCGATCTCATCATAGGTAGCGTTTACAGTGAGCTGGCCCAAGGTATCAATCAGGCCATATTTTGGCTGTTGGATATATACTTTGATGATTTCATTATTGGTGTTTTCCAAAAAATCGATGCCGTCATACTGGCATGGGATGAGTGTTTTGCCCTTATTATTCACCATCCCCCATTTGCCGTTGCAGGCCACAATCCCAACTTCGTTGATAAAATCTTTGGCAAAAGAATAAGTAGGTTTCACAATAATTTGCCCTAGCGTATCCATATAGCCCCACTCACAGTCTTGGCAGATCAACTCTGCTTCTTGCTCAAATAGCTGGTCATACTGGGTATAGTCTACACGGGCACTCTGTGACTGTAAGCCATTGAGGTAGCGGCGAAGGCGACCAAGACTATTTGATTTTTTCATACTACCCGATAAAGTACCACTCAGGCTTACTCGGGCAACCCCATTGTGAAACGTACCAATATAGGTGGCATGTTGACGGACTACTCTTCCGATTCGATCAATCAAGCCATGCGTGCCGTTTGCGTTGATCACGCGCGCTACTGGATAGCCTGCTCTAAAATCAGCCATGCGAATATCGAGAAAATCGATCTTAGTCACTGGAGCGCCAATCTCATTATTCACTAAGCCAAATGTCATCTCAAAACGAAAAGTAGTGCGCTCGAAGTCGTATTTATTTACATTTTGAATACCTACTACCGTAAAGCCAAACTTGGACTCTACCTTGATATAATGGAAAGTAGGCTGTATCTGAATTTCACCATCCGCCAGGCGACGCAAGCCCCAGCGATCAGAACTGGGGGAATAAAACCACTCAAAATGAGGTAACGAAAGACTATTTTCTTGCTCTGAGTCACTACTGGTCTTGTATTGGTTTTGCCCTGCAATTTTTATCTTGAAGTGTTTACCTAAATTACTGTTGGTCGTTAACGCTCCTTGTTCGTCAAAAGAGAGGAGGTCAAGTGCCGCGCTTATTTCTCCAGAAGGCTGTTGTTTGTAAGCCTTTGCCTTGTTATTGGCTAGCTCTATTTGCTGATAGATAGGTGCTACTACCTCTTCCCCAGCTGCATTAACTATGCCAAACAAATTTGCTTTCCGAACCACACATACCGAGCTGCGAAGTGGGGCAATGTAATCGTACGCAGGAATAATCAAAGGCATATCCCCGGCCTTAAACACCCCCCACTTGCCCTCCAGGCTCACTCTGAATAATCCCTTACCATAGGCCTGAATATCATCGTATTTGGCTGTCAGAACCGATTGTCCGCACCAGTCGATCAACCCTAAGCGCCTATTCTTTTTGGTCAATACATACTTGCGGGAAAATGGATAGTAGTCATCAAAATCTTGGGAGATGAGGGTATTACAAGGAAGGGAAAAAATATAGAATCGTTGATCTTCGACTAACTTAATGAACTGCTCGGAGAGTCGTACAAAGTAATCAAATTTTGGTGCTAGCAATTCTACTCCATCGCTATTTACGGCTCCCCAATAGTGGCCTTTTTTATAAAAAAGCAAGCCGTTATCTAAAATTTTTACTTCAGCAGCTATGGTTGGTAGTAGCTCTTTTCCATTTGCATCTAACAGCCCTAGCTGTTCGCCTTTTCGGGTGAGAAAAAACCCTTCTGACTCATAGGTAATTTCATCATACACTGGGTCAACTAGGCATTTCCCTTTGCGGTTGACTAAGCCCCATTTTTTGTTTTGTGCAAATGCCACAGCGCTTCCTTCCCATACGCGTACTTTTTCATAGCCTTTCGGCAAAATAGTATTTCCTTGGAGGTCTATTACTTTCCATTCGCCCTGTTCCATCACCGCTACCAGTAGAGAATCTAGGACATTAATATCGTCGTATTTGGGTGGAATGATTTCCTTGATCTGGTTGTTAAGGAGGCCCACGCCACCATTGCGCTGCATGACTGCATAGCCATAGCGCTTAAACTGGCCAATAGCATCATAGATCGGTTTTACGACCACCGCTCCATCAGCGTTGATAAGGCCCCACTTCTTATTCTGCTTAACAGGGAAATACTGCTGCGCAGTTGCAGAAGTGCTCATCCATAGAAATACTAAAAAATAAAGGTACAATCGCATGCTCAACTGGGTGTTGCTAGGCTTTGTTTTGCAATAAGCTAACGTCAATAAAAGGTATATTATTTCTCAAGGCCGACTGGCAAAAGAGGTATATATGTGTCATGGTCTATCTAATTAACGGAAGGGCTGAGCAAAGTTACAAGTAATAAATATATTTTTTTAATATTTATTTCAAGATTGCATTCGCAATCGGTACTAAGCGCTCTACCCACAAAGCATACATCGCTCCTGAAGGATGTAGCCCATCAGTAGCCACCAAAGCGGGTTGATCCAGTCCACGCCTGGAAATATCGGTGATGCCTACCCATTCAACTCCTTGTTCCGTTGCTATATTCAGCTTTCGCTGATTGAACAGCTCGATCGCTGCTGTGGTCTCTATTGGCTCACCAAATATTTGCCCAAAAGGGGTAAAGGCGTAATCTGGTATGGAAATCAGCACCACCCGATCTCTTTCTCCATTTGCGTAAGTGATAGCTAAATCGATAAGTTCTTGTAATTCTGCTTCGTATTCTTCAATCGTACGGTTCGTGAACTGGTTGTTTACCCCAATTAAAAGGGTTACCAAGTCGTAGTCGGTAGCGAGGCTTAGTTGATCCAATTCTTGGAGCAATCGCCCTGTCGTCCAGCCGGTTTGGGCAATGATTCGAGTTTCCTCCCATTCAAAGTCTTCTGCTCGTAGTTGCTGCTCTAATTGAATTGGGAAACGTTCTTCTTCGCTTACCGACTCTCCGATAGTATATGAATCTCCCAAGGCTAGATATTTTATCGCTGAAGGTACTTGAGTGGAATTGTCGGTCTTACAACTTTGTAGGCCAAGCAGCGCTAAGGCAATCATTACAAAAAAGTACAATCTAAATCTAGCCAGCATAGTGATTTCGTCCTTACGTGGTATGAAATTCGTTAGAGTAACTGCATTAATAGCATTATGTTTCTAAAAATGCAGCTCTGATCTACTGAATATTCTGATATACGACAAAAACTGCGTTTATTTCCCAAGAATTATGCACTTTGTGCGCTATGGAGGATAGACCACTTAGTTTTAGAGATCAGGTAAAAGACCCTGCTGCACATCGGGAGTACGTACTAAATAATCGGTTTCCCTTGGCATTGCTACTGGATCGGCTGCAGGATGCACGCAATTTGGGTTCCTTATTTCGCTTGGCTGATGCAGGCAGATTAGCTGGTATTTATGGGTATCAAATGTCCGATTTACTAGCACACAAGCGCATCCCTAAATTGTCCAGAAATACAGAAGGCTTGGTTCAATTCCATGCGCTACATCAATTGGAGGATATTAAGCAATTGAAGGCCCGCTTCCAGGTGGTTGCGCTAGAGATCACGGAGAAGAGCATTCCCTACACCACTTTTCGGCCTACTGCCCCTACCCTATTAGTGTTGGGTAATGAGCAGCGAGGTATCTCGGAGGAGGTCCTTCAATTGGCTGATCACACTATTCACATTCCCATGTATGGGTTTAATTTTTCCATGAATGTGGCAGTATCGGCAGGGATTGCGGTATTTAAGTTATTGGAGCATTTAGCACCAGCATAAAAAAGCCTATTTGCGTGAGGCCTACTCAAGGTTAAACTTTTACTCAGCTGTAAATCAGCCACTTGAACAGCTCGGAGTCTTTAAGCACTCGGAGGTCTTAAGATCTCCGAGTGCTTAAAGACTCCGAGCTGCTTCCCTTTCAGGACAAAAGCAATAAAAAAGCGCCCGCACCGGCCAAAGCCTACGTACGAGCACTATTTATCAAATGGATTAATGCCGAATAATTTCTTTATAAAGCAATGCCAGTGTTAGTCTACTAAATCTCCACCGGCCTTAGCGCGCTTTCGGTAGATGAACATATAGAATAGAATAAGGCCAGAACCTCCAAAAAGCAGAATCATGGAGAAATAAGCCACTGTTCCATCCATACCACTGCCCTCTAACATATTCGCTAGCAGGATACCAAAGCCAATCATAATAGCAACGATCCCTACTTTTAAAGAGCCGTGGCGCTGCCGACTTGGCACCTTAAAAATACTCGCATCCTTATCGCGCTCAATTAAAGCCATACGCTCTTTGTGCCGTGCGGTGTAGTGCATGTATATCCAAATAATAAGGGAAGAAAAGGTACCGATAGTACCCAGAATAGGGATGAATAGTGCTATGGTCTCTGTCATTGCTTGTAATTTTTCAGTTGATGTATGGGGTCAGACGGGGTGCAGAGAGGAGAGGTTACAAAATTTTCATTTTTTTTAAATTGAATTATTTTGTAACCTGTTTTTGCCCATGCTCGTCATAGCATTCAAATGGAGGAAGACATCAAGTTGATTAATGCAACGCTTAAGGGCGATCAATTTGCCTTTCAACACCTGGTTGAAAAGTACCAGCACTATGTCTTTACCATTACGTACAGGGTATTAAAACGACGAGAAGAAGCTGAAGAAACGGCGCAAGATGTTTTTATAAAAGTATACAAGACGCTAGGCTCCTTTGAGCAGCGCTCCAAATTTACGACTTGGCTGTATGCAGTAACCTATCGAACAGCACTGGACAAAGCCAGAAAAAAGAATTATCCGATTGATTCTATTGATGATGACGATAACTACTTACAACTGGAAAACACATTTGGCGAAAGCCCATCCGATGCGATTCAACAGGAGGACTTGCAAAGCCAACTAGAACGTGCGATTAGTCGGCTAAAGCCAGTGGATGCTAGCTTGATCACGCTTTTTTATTTGCACGAAAAGAGCATCAAAGAGATTGCAGCGATAACGGGCTTGACGATTTCCAATATAAAAACGAAATTACACCGACTCCGCGAACAGCTCAAAGTACTTTTGGAAGAGCAGTTGCAGCAGGAAATTCACGATTTATTATGAAGCAGATCGAAACACAACAACTTTGGGACTTTATAGATGGACAGTGTACCGCTGAAGAAGCTGCTACCCTAAAATCTGCGTTGGAGACGGATCCTAATGTGAAGGCAGAATGGGCCAAGCGCTTCAAACTACACCAGCAATTGAGCGAACTACCTGCTGAGCAACCCTCCATGCGATTTGTGCAAAACTTGATGGACAAGCTTCCTCTGCTTTACCGGAAACTATCCATTGCTCCTTTGGTGAAACCCTTTTGGGTAAAAACGGCCTTGGGGTTTTTGGCCTTATTGTTGGTCGGCTATATCGGTTTTGTCTTCTTCTACATAGAGCAGTTTGGAGTAAATGGACAATTTACCTATTTGGAAAGCATGAAAAATTACTTAAACCAAGCTCCTGCTAAGTTCTTAATCTTATTCGCTGCCATCTCGATTAGCCTTAGCTGTCTGTTTGTTTTGGATCGTTTCCTAAAAGCCCGCTTTCAGAAGGAATCGCAAGCATCGTCTTCTTAGCTTCGCGCAAACGTCAGGCGACGCCCATACACAGACTCATCAAATTGCCCTTCGTGATAGGCCAGATGGCCACTGACGATGGTAGAAAGCACCTTCCCTCTAAACATATGCCCTTCAAAAGGCGACCAGCCACACTTAAAGTGAATATTCTGCTTATTCACCATCCACTCCGCGTCTGGATCAACGATAACCACATCGCCCCACATCCCTTCATCCAGATAGCCTCGATCATTCATTTCAAAACAAATCGCTGGGGCGTGGCACATCTTTT
>JBCCRH010000124.1:0-13920 GCA_039208045.1 Bacteroidota bacterium | reverse complement strand
CTCAAATCCCTATCCGCTATTCAACGTGGTTAACTGTTAGAAGAAACCGCCGTGGTACGTTAAAGCGTATGCCCGGTGGTGTGGGGGGGATGGCGGCATTGGCCGCCTACCCATCCCGATTAACTTACCAGTACGTACATAGCCCTGCCCCCGTAGGTGGGCAAGCTGTAAGTACCACCATAAACCGCAAGATGCGTACCCAGTTTGGATGGAAGCCTGGCCCGTGCTTAGCGGACCCGCCTGCATCGGGCAGGTTTGCAATCCGCGAAGGTCTCCGTGTGGAGAACTTAAAAATGCCAAACCACACCAATCTCATTTCCAGAAATGGTCAGCGAACTAAGCAGCGGCTCCAAGTCCTTGGCGTTGCTATGGATGTAGAAATAGGCTCCTAAATCAAAGACAAATAGAAAAGCGCCTTGTAGCAAAATAGACTTTCCAAAGCCCTCTAATCGATCGGCGTTTTTGGTGGCACTTTTCCCGCGTTCCATGAGGTACAAGCCACCCAGCATATAGCCGACATCGAGTCCTGCGTTGAAGAGGAGTACTTTTTCGATACTCTGCTGCTCTTGAATGCTTTGATACAGGTCGAAGCTCGAAGGATCGGTTTTCACGGCAGTGTAATACCCCACACCGGCCAGTACTAGGTTCACGGCATTCCAACCGGCATTCATAATATGAAATTCCCGCTCTACACCCTGGCGCTGCCCAGCAAGCGTAGCACCCACTGCGATATTCCCGATGGCCCAGCTCCCTAAGATGAGCATGCTTGTGCGTTGTCGCTCTAGTCGATTTTCATTAAATGTCGGTAGGTCAAGGCTTTGGGCAAACGCTAGACAGCCTAGGCAGAGAAAAGTAGTGGTGAGGAAAAAACGCTTCATGGAGTTTTGATAGCTAACTCGCAATTGGAATACTTGTTCACTTTTTTTGGGTCGATTTTGAACCATTGGATTTTTGAAGGGTACCTGGGGAGAATCATTAAACAGAAATTGTGAGTGCATTAAATCTATCTTCCGGTATCTTTTGCTGCTGCCTAGTACTTGTTTTGGGCTTTGTAGAAATGGGAGGAGTGTATGCCCAATCTGCTATTACTCTGGTAGGAACCGTACAGGATCAGGAAGGAAAACCCATGGCATTTGCTGATGTGGTGCTCTTGCGGTCCGATTCCAGCGTGTATAAATTTGCTTATGCAGAAGATGGAGCATTCCAAGTCGATCAAGTTGATGAAGGCTTATATATTCTGCAAGTGACTACGATGACTTGCACACCCTTCTACCAAGAGCTATCGCTGGATAAGGAGATGAGGGTAGATATAATACTAAGCTGTAATGAGGTAACACTAGAGGAAGTAACCGTGGCAGCGCGCCGAAAGATATTTGAAAATAAAGATGGAAATGTACGCTTTAATGTAGAGCATACGATCCTTAAAGCAGAGCCGAATCCGCTCAGTATTTTATCCAAATTACCTTACGTACAGATTGCTCCTGATGGATCATCTATTACGGTAGTAGGGCGGGGGACACCATTGATTTATCAGAATAAGCAACGCATCGACCTGGATAGGCTGAGCACGATTTCAGTAGACGATATCGAATCCATCGAAATCATTAATAATCCATCTGCTAAATATGAGGCAGGAGGGAGAAGTGTGATTTTGATAAAAACGAAAAGAAATCCAGGGGAAGGGTATCGGATAGAGCTGAGTGAGACATTAGCTCAACGCGAGTTGCTGAACAACTATATAGCGCTGAATACTACCATAAAAGCGGAGGCGGCAGAGGTAAAGCTCAATCTAGGCTTTAATGACCTACAGCCTTGGGAAAAGCTACAAACCGAATATGATGTATTCAATAGAGAACGCTCTTCGAGTAATGAAGGGGTAGCTATCTCCGATAGGAATGAATATATTTTAGGGACGGGATTCTACTATCCCATCCGGGAGGAAGATTATTTTTCTGTAGACTACAATATGAGGCTGAGCAGAACTACTGGTACCATTGGGGCACAAGCTAGTAGCACCATTGATGAGGTAGAAGACCAAGTGCAGACTCGATCTACTGAGCGAGATGATAGGGACTATTATAATGGGGCTCTAAATTATGAGCATACCCTCCAAGATGGAGAGCTATTTGTAGGCGCACAATTTTCTTCTTTTGCTCAAGCAGTAGATAGCGATATTGAAAACAGCTTTGCTGCTGAGAATTTCTTGCCCGAGCAGCGTCGGGATCAAGATTTTAGCATTCGTTCCTACGCGGGAAGACTAGATTATAGCACTGTATTGGAAACGGAGACTACAGTCGAGGCAGGGTGGAATAGTACGGTTTCTCATGCACGATCTCAGCAAGTGATCCTACCAGCGGACAATCAGCAGGCAACGATTGATACGGATTACAGATACGAGGAACAAATACATGCTGCTTACACACAAATTACGCACTCGTTTGGGAAAGTCAATTTATCAACTGGGGTACGGCTAGAATTGGCTAGTGTAGAAGGAAAATTTGATGGAAATAGTAACTCGTTAATTGATAGAAACAACCTATATGTACTGCCGAAGGCTCGACTCAACATCCCCATAGATTCCAGCACCAATCTAACGTTTGATTATGCGAGTACCATCAATCGCCCCAACTTTTCCAGCCTTAGTCAGATAGAAGTGTACCTCAATCCTTTTTTGGTGTTCTCGCGAAATATCAATTTGCGACCCACGCTCACCCATGAGCTAGCAGCCAACATTCAGCTTCGAGAATATGGACTTCGACTTAGCTTTTTTCACCAAACCGATCCCGTAAATTGGAGTGCTTTCTATGATCCTCCTGCTGATCTTTTCACGACCACCCTCAAGAACTTTGAGCGAATGTATGGCATGTCGGCCACCTTATCCGTGCCGCTATCTTATAAAAAGTGGACTTCTTTTAATGCCATCAGTATGAATTGGAATACCATTGAAGATGCAGATGCCCTTGAATTGGCTTCCAGGCCGTACCTGTATGTTTATACCAATCATAATTTTCAGTTGCCGCTCCAGTTTTCTTTAGCGCTCAATGCGTGGGGCTTTACCCGTCGGCAAGAGGGCGTCTACGAACGTAATGCTTTGGTAGTGGCGGGGATTGGTATTTCTCGAACCCTATTTCAAAAATTATCGTGCACCTTCCAATTCAATAATATCTTTAACAATCGCAGCTTTGAAGAGCGCTCTAGTGTTAACGATGTAACTGCATTTAATGGATTCTTTGTAGACAATCGGGAGTTTTCTTTGGCACTAAAGTACTCATTCGGGCAAATCAAATCCAGCTACCAACAAAAAGCAGTCAACGAAAATAACAATCGAATCAAATAGATAATATGAATGTACAGCGAATAGTATGGCTCGCCCTTTTCACGCTAAGTGCCTTAGGTACTAGCCTTTCGGCACAGCAGCCACAGAAAATTTACGGTATTGCCAAAGAGCAAAAAACTACGGCTTATTACCAGGAGCAGGCACGACTTTGGCAAAAAGAAGTGGATAAAGAGCAGGATAACGCCAAGGCTTGGTACAACCTATTCTTAGCTCAACGTGCCTATTTGCAGCTTACTGCCACCGATATTTGGCCAAATCAGAAAACAGCCTTTTATGCTCGCTTGCAACCATTGGTGAATGAAGCTCAACAAGCGATCGGCAATAGCTTTGAATACTACTGCATGAAAGGGATGAATACAGATGGGGCCAAAGCTATTGCTGCCTTTGAGCAAGCCCATGCCTTAGCTCCTGATCGGCCAGAAGTCTATGGTTGGTTGCTTACGCACTACTACCCGCTTTTTGATGAGGCAAAGCTCACATACTTGGCTCCCCGCATGCTAAAAGCTAATATCTACAGCAATGCGAACCTAACTTGGAACTACAATGGCTTGCAATCGGTGGCACCCAATGGCGTGTTTATCTCCAATGGCGATATGGATGGTATTCCTAAATGGGTACTGCAATATGGTGCTGGCATAAGAAAGGATGTGTTGGTAGTGAGCAAGTGGCTTTTGGCGGACAAGCCAGCTTATCGGAATCGGATATTCCAGCAATTAGGGATGAAACCACTGTCCAAAACTATTAAAGATTTTCCAAATTTAAGTGCTTATAGCGATTATCTAATGGCAGAAGTATTGAAGCAATCCAAGCGACCAGCTTATGTATCAGCGGGGACGCCCATGGAGTTTTTTAGAACGTACAATATGGAAAACCAAATCTATCTGGTGGGGAATGCGCTGCATTATTCGAAACAGCCCTTTGATAACACTGCGGTGATTGAGCAGAATATGATGGAGAAGTACTACTTGGAGTACTTGTTTAATAACTTTCAGCAGCACTGGGAAGATGAGGTAGTGAAAAAGCAGATGAACCTTACCTATCTGCCCGCGCTCATGCATCTGAAAAAACACTATCAAGCAAACGGGCAAGCGGCACAATTGGCGTATTGCGAAAAGCTAATTAACCAGATTGCGGTGGATAGCGGACGAAAAGAAGAAATCTTGAAGTGGTTTGAATAAACAGCTTGACAACTTATCCGACGAAGCGCTCATGGAGCGTTTTGTACAAACAAGGTCAGCGAAGTACTATGAGAAACTGTACTTGCGCTACTTTGTAGTGCTGTGCCGATATGTGCAATGGCTAAGCGGGGCGAGCGAGCTGGCCAAGGATGTGGCTCAAACTATTTTTGTACAAATTTTTGCGAAGCCCACCTTATTTGACCCCAGTCAAAACTTTAAGGTGTGGCTGTTTACGCTTGCGCGAAATCGCATGCGCAACGAGTGGCGCAATGCAGCCGTCCGAGCGCAACACGCGCCGAGAATAGCGCAACACCTCGACGTATTGGCGACCCAAACACGCACGTTTCCAGTAGCCCAAACACTGGCTGTAGAGCAGGCGATGCAGCAGCTGTCAGAGCCACACCAAGAAGTACTAGCACTAAAATATTCCAGCAATTTCACCATTCCTGAGATCAGCGACATCTTAGGCTGCAGCCAAGGAACGGTGAAATCGCGCTTATTTTATGCCATTCAACAGTTACGAAAACATCTAAACCAATAAGTATGAAAAGAGCTAATTTGCCCGACGAATTATTTGACCTTATCGGGCAGAAAACATTTGAAGAACTAAATGCCACAGAGAAAGCATTGGTTACGCAGCACTTGACGGCAGCCGAGTACGATGAGCTGAGAGCTACCATCAGCGCCTTTCAAGAAGCCGATAGCAGCCTGTATTTTGCGCCAAGCAAACCACCCAAAGAAGCTAGGGTACCCCTATGGAAGCGTATTGCGCTCTATCCGATACCGCTCTATCAGGTAGCAGCGACTTTACTGCTTTTGTTGGCATTTACGCTGCTATGGCCCATGAAATCGAACCAAATGGATAGCACGCAACAACTAGAAGTGATACAGGCGAAGCAAGAGGGCATCCCTATCAAAGAAGATGCCTATCCCGATAGTTTAGTATTCAATTTGTAACCTTAATACCCCTCCACATCATCATCAGGATTGCGATAATCACCAACCCCTTGCAGCCTACCATCGGGCAGGCAGTGGATGGCTTTGACTACAGCCATGCGCTTTCGGGTTTTGATGTCGTGGCCCAGTGCTAATAAAGTTTGGTGAATCGAATCAGGAAAGGCTCCTTCTTCTGTGATAATGGCATCAGGGAGCCATTGGTGGTGGAAGCGCTTCGCGTTCACTGCCTCTTCCAGGTTCATGCCAAATTCTGCCACATTTAGGAATACCTGCAAGACCGAGGTGATAATAGTAGACCCTCCCGGAGACCCCAATACCATAAACAGCTTCCCATCTTTCTCAATAATGGTAGGCGTCATCGAGCTGAGCATGCGCTTGCCTGGCGCGATGGCATTGGCCTCGGCTCCGACTAAGCCAAATTGATTGGGCACGCCTGGTTTGGCACTGAAATCATCCATTTCATTATTGAGAAAAAAGCCTGCGCCGTCTACCACGACCTTGGAGCCGAAGTTGGAGTTGAGCGTAGTGGTAACAGAAACCGCGTTGCCCTGTCCATCGACAATCGAGGTATGGGTCGTCTCAAAGCTTTCTACCTGGATCGTAAATTCACCAGAGGCAATCTGGTCGCTCACGGTGGCGGAATCAGGCGTATAGGTAGCCATTCGATCATTTAGATAGTTAATATTTAGTAGACTATCAATGGGGACGTCGTAGAAGTCCATATCACCCAAATGCTCTGCCCGATCTGCATAGGCTCTGCGCATCGCTTCTACCATGAGGTGGATGGTTTCAGTGGACTGAAAACGCCAATCATCTATGGGCTGACTTTCGATCATATCTAGCATTTGCACCAACGCTACTCCTCCGCTTGAAGAAGGCGGCATGGAAATAATCCTGTAGTCTTTGTACTGGCCTGTTATAGGCTTTCGCCAAACGGCCTGGTAGTTGGCCAAGTCTTCCTTGGTAATCAGGCCATTGCCTTCTTGCATCTCTGCTACGATCAGGTCAGCTGTTTTGCCGCCATAGAAACCAGCTTGGCCATCTGTTTTGATGCGCTCAAGGGTGGCGGCCAATTCGGGTTGTTGGAGCAGATCGCCTGTTTGCCAAGGCGTATTTTTGACGAATGGGATCGGATCATCATTCTGAGCTTCGATAGCTTCTTTAAATTGATTGAAGCGCTCGGCTTCGCGGGCGGAGATGTGGTAGCCTTTTTGCGCCAGCTCAATGGCTGGTTGGATCAATTGTCCAAAATCTTGGAGTTGCCCATATTTTTGGTGTGCCGCAAACATGCCTGCGACTGTTCCTGGCACGCCCACCGCTAAATGCCCCTTTTGGCTCAAGCCAGGGATAACGGTTTCGGTACTATCCAAATACATATCCCGATCCGCAGCAGCAGGGGCCTTTTCGCGATAGTCTAGGGCATCGGTACTGCCATCGGCATTTCGAATCACCATAAAGCCCCCTCCACCGATATTCCCTGCTCGTGGGTAGACCACCGCAATGGCCAGTTGCACGGCAATGGCGGCATCTACTGCATTTCCCCCTTCCTTCAAAATGCTAGTTCCAATAGCGGAAGCTAGCGGGTGGGGGGAGACCACCATCGCCGTATCATCAATAATACTTTTTTCTATAGGATAAGTAACTGGCTGATTATCAGTTTTGCATGAATAAGTGAGTAAACATATTATAAAAAATAATAAAAAATAGAGTTGGTTTTTCATTTTTGGCACACTTGTTGTTTAATGATAGATATACAGTGTTGAAGTTCGCAAAACCTTCCAAATAACAAAAGAAAAGGGAGTGAAAAGTGTAGCGGGAATCAACCTAGCTGGTGAAAGCGCCAGTGTGGGAATGGACATACTGTATCTTGGTTTGACTAAAGAAGCGTTACATAATTGTTTCGTGTGTTCACAATTATTGTTGGAGTCCTATCTCAAGGGGGCTCCAACTTTTTTTGCTTGCTGAACACTTAGGAACAATTACATAACTACATATTTAGGGCCACGCGGATTACAAATCCACTAAGCGCGGGCCAAGCTTTAAAGAAAAAAGCCTAGCACGCGCTTAGCGGATTTGCAATCCGCTATAGGGTATTAAATTAACTTTTGTTATAGGGTACTTGGGAACAATTACATAACTAGATATACGTAAGGGGGTACAATCGGGAAAACCATATGTGGGGTCTAAAAACATAAAAGTTTTCTGGAAGGAGGTTGTGCCTCTTTTTTATGAAATTTATTTACTGGCTTTTTTGTGCCGTTTTACCCTTGGGTGAAGCGGCACTTTTAGTATAGCCTATTTCCTCTTACCCAAATGAATGATGCGTTCTTTGCCCTTCTCATCCATTTTGAGTTGGAGCGAATCTTCGGATAGGGTAATTATCTCTACTGCCTTTTCCATAGAACCTTGGTTCACGGTGTCGGTGGTATAGAGATAATTACCTTCTATGTAATAGCTACCGGCTTCTCGGTAGTTGAGTGTACTTTCGTAGTGATACGCCTCATTATCTTGAAAGGTAAAGCTTATTTCTTCTACATTAATGGGTAGAGGATCACCTTCTTCTTTCACCTGAACGGCCTGCCACGTTCCGATGATGTAGCCATCATCTACGCTCGAACAGCTCGCTAATGAAACCAGCGCAACCAGCACTACCTTAAGCATATGACGCTCTACTTTTTGTACACTTATCATATATTATTTTCTTTTTTATCCAATAACAGCCATCAGACCAATAAAGGCAACGGCACCTGCTAAGAATCCTATCAACGCTAGCCAAGCTACTTTCTTGAAGTACCAGATAAAATCAATACGCTCCATACCCATAGCTGCTACACCGGCCGCAGAACCAATAATAAGCATACTACCACCTGTACCCGCTGAGTAGGCGATAAAGTGCCACAAACGAGAATCCATCGGCTGATCGTACATTCCCATTGAAGCCGCTACTAACGGAACATTATCAATAATAGCAGAAGCAAAACCTAGTAGGATCACCACCGTATCCTGATTGGTGAAAATTTGATCGAGTTGCTCCGCAATATAACGTAGGGTACCTACTTGAACCTCCGCGCCATCTCTAATCACGGTACCAAACACCAGGCTCTCTAACGCAGCCACGGCCATTAGGATACCTAAGAAAAATAGAATGCTCGATAGCTCAATTCTGGATAAGGCTTTATGCGCAGAGAACATTTCTCGGCGTGATTCTGTAAAGTCCTCCTCCGGATGAATATACTCGGATACTAGCCACACCACACCCAAACTTAGCATCATACCAATATAAGGAGGAAGGTGAGTAACTGTTTTGAAAATAGGAACAAAAACGATCATGCCAAGCCCAAGGTAAAGCATTGTAGTACTGCTCAACAGTTTTTGTGACTCTACATCGCCCTCATAATCTTCTATTGTGATCTCCCCTTGGAACGGTTTGGTTAAGGATGCAATAAAGAATGGTACCACAAAACATACGATCGATGGGATCACTAAGTACTGAATTAAGCCCGTCGCTGAAACCTTATTACCAATCCAAAGCATCGTAGTAGTCACATCACCAATTGGCGACCAGGCACCCCCCGCATTAGCAGCAATTACGATAAGTGCCACAAACCAAAGTCGCTCCTTCATATCAGGGACGATTTTTCGCAGTAGCGTAACTAATACGATGGTAGCGGTAAGGTTATCGATAATGGCAGAGAGGATAAATCCGAGAATACCGACAATCCAAAGCAGGCGCTTTTTACTCTTTGTCTTTACATAGCTCTTTAGCACCTCAAAGCCACGGTGTAGATCAATAATTTCTACAATCGTCATGGCTCCAATTAAGAAAATCAGAATTTCAGCCGTTTTACCCAGATGGTGTAGCAGGGTACTTTTGAACCCCTCCTCTGCATCATGCGCAGCCGAGCTATGATCTGCCCCGTGGTCAGCGGCATGCCCAGCAAGATCCATTAGACTGTAAATATGGTCGTGATAATCAATGACAGAAAGATAGCCACCATAGAATCCAATGGCTAATAAGGCCCAACAAACAGAAGCCATAATCAAAGCAGGCACTGTCTTATCAAGTTTCAGAGGATGCTCGAATACAATGGCAGTATATCCGAGAATAAACATGAGAACTACGGCTAGTAACATAAAGGGTGTTTGTTTAATAGTTTGATAATAGTGAGGTCTTCAGAAACAATGCAAGTCGAAAAGAACCAGATCATCACTGGGAAGTACTCAAGCTTGTGCTCGTAAAAATATAATTTTCTAATGTTGAGATAGTATAATTAGTACAAGATTTCTCAAAAAATGGGAAAACGGGAACTTGACCCAACTAAGTAACGGGCAAAGAATAAGGTTTTGACTGTATCCGCTGGTATTTTGCTAGCTGGCAAGGCGCGAAGAAGGAGCCTAGCCGTAGGCTAAGTGACTGATGAGCAACGCAGCCAGATAGTAAAAGGTCAAGGATAAGTCGAAAGGTTATTCTTTAACCGTTACTAAATCTGTTTATTTTGGCAAGATTTTTAAGAATGCCTTACCTTTGCTCGCACTTTATACAGTATATTAGGAAACTATGGTAAAGATTGATCAGGTAGAGCTCGGAGAATTTCCACTCTTATTGGCTCCAATGGAAGACGTAAGCGATCCTCCCTTCCGCGCCTTGTGTAAAGCACAAGGCTGCGATATGATGTACACGGAGTTTATCTCAGTGGAAGGATTGATTCGCGATGCCCACAAGAGTGTGCAAAAGCTCGATATTTATGAGCAGGAGCGTCCTATTGGTATTCAGATATTTGGGGCGGAGATGGACTCCATGATGCGAGCCGCAGAAATTGTGGAAGAAGCCCAGCCTGAAGTGCTAGACATTAACTATGGATGCCCTGTAAAAAAGGTAGTGTGTAAAATGGCTGGTGCAGGTATTTTGCAGGATATTGACCGCATGGTGAAGCTCACCAAAGCAGTAGTAGATGCTACCTCCCTTCCGGTAACGGTAAAAACCAGACTGGGCTGGGATGATAAGACCAAGTATATCGAAGAAGTGGCAGAGCGCTTACAAGATGTAGGCATCAAAGCCCTTTCTATCCACGGGCGTACGCGCAAGCAGATGTATAAGGGTGAAGCGGACTGGACGCTGATTGGCAAGATCAAAGAAAATCCACGGATTCATATTCCGATATTCGGGAACGGAGATATTAACAGCCCTGAAAAGGCAAAGCTCTACCGAGAGCGCTATGGAGTGGATGGTATTATGATTGGTCGGGCAAGTATTGGCTACCCTTGGATATTTCGGGAGATCAAGCACTACTTTGCTACCGGCGAGCTACTGCCACCACCTGATATTCACGAGCGGGTAGCTGCGGCACGGCAGCATTTGCAGCATTCCATCGAATGGAAGGGGTTAAAGCTGGGCATTCTGGAGATGCGTCGGCATTACACCAATTACTTTAGAGGGTTGCCGCACATCAAGCCGTACCGCGCAGAGTTGGTCACGAATGATGATCCTGAATATCTATTTCAGATACTCGATAAGATCGAAGAGCGCTACGCTGAACACGTATTCGTATAACTAGAGCATAAGGATTGTGGTTTTTAACATTAAGCGACACGAACGGGAAATTTTTCAATTAATTGGGCAAGTGGGGCAAGAGCTTGGGTTTCCTACCTTTATTGTGGGAGGCTATGTGCGAGATCGATTACTAGCTCGTCCTTCTAAAGATATTGACATTGTTTGTGTGGGGAGTGGAATTCGCTTGGCGCAAAATGTCGCGGCACGCCTGCACCCAATACCAAGGGTAACGGTATACAAGCGCTTTGGAACCGCTATGCTGAAGCATAAAAACCTAGAAATCGAATTCGTAGGCGCGCGCAAAGAGTCGTATCGGCAAGATTCTCGGAAGCCCATCGTAGAAGAAGGAACCTTAGAGGATGATCAGAACCGCAGAGATTTTACGATCAACGCTTTAGCGGTGAGTCTCAATGAAAACGATTATGGTACCATTATCGATCCTTTTGATGGACTCTACCATTTGGAAACCAAAACCATCAAAACCCCACTCCAACCCGCCCGCACCTTCAGCGACGATCCGCTGCGCATGATGCGCGCCATTCGCTTTTCGACGCAACTCCGCTTTGAGATCGAACCGCGCACCTTGAAGGCCATCAAAGAAGAAGCGCACCGCATCAATATTGTCTCTAAAGAACGCATCGCCACGGAGCTGAATAAAATCATCCTATCGCCCGTCCCTTCTATTGGCTTTAAGCTGCTGTTTGATACCGGCTTGCTAAAGCTCATTTTTCCAGAAATGGCCAAATTACAAGGGGTAGACGTCCGCAATGGCAAGGCACATAAAGATAATTTTTACCATACGCTACAGGTATTGGATAACCTCTGCCGAACCACCCAAGATTTGTGGCTCCGCTGGAGCGCGATCCTTCACGACATTGCCAAACCACCTACCAAGCGCTTTCATCCCCAGCACGGCTGGACCTTCCACGGCCACGAGGCAGTAGGTGCGGATATGGTACCCCGCATTTTCAGGCGCTTGCGGCTGCCAATGGATCATAAGATGAAATATGTGCAAAAACTAGTGCGGCTTCACTTACGGCCTATCAGCCTAACCAAGGAAAATATCACCGATTCTGCTATTCGAAGGCTCCTCTTTGAAGCAGGGGATGATATCGACGACTTGATGTTGCTCTGCCAAGCAGACATCACCTCCAAGAATCGCAATAAGGTGCAGCGCTACCTAGAGAACTACGAGCTCGTCCGCGAGCGTCTCAAAGAAGTGGAAGAAAAAGACCAGCTCCGCAACTGGCAGCCGCCCATCTCTGGTGAGCTGATCATGCAGACTTTTGGCATTAGTCCTTCTAGAGAAGTGGGCACTATTAAGAACGCGATTCGTGAGGCGATCTTGGATGGGGCGATTCAGAATAAGTTTGAGGAAGCCTATCAATATATGCTAAATACGGCGAAGGAGCTGGGGCTAGAGCCGGTTTTGAAAGAAGACTAGCAAAGAAAAATACCTTGCGGATTGCAAACCTGCCCGATGCAGGCGGGTCCGCGAAGCACGTGCCTGGCTATTCAGCCTAAGCTGCGCCTGCGCCTAGTGGATTTGCCATCCACGAGATTGTCATAATTTAACTCTCACTGGGCACTTCCCATTCTCCACCTTTTTGTACATTTGGGAAAGTAACAATTACCACTTCCCCAATTGCAAGCCCATGATCCGATTCTTTACAAGTACCCTTTTGCTCTGTTTGGTCAGTAGCCAACTCTCGGCCCAAGACCCCTCTTTTTCCCAATTCTATGCGAACCGAGTGTACCTCAATCCCGCTTTTACTGGACTAGAGGAAGGCCTTACGCTCTCCGGCATCAGCCGCCTACAGTGGGTAACGCTAGATCGTGGATTCTATACCCACAGCCTTACTGCCGAGATACAGGAGCCTTTTCTAAATAGTGGCTTTGGTTTGACCGTAGTCAGCTCTTCGGAAGGGCTAATGAATTTCAACTCCACGAGCGCTGCCCTCAGCTACGCCTACATTATTCCTGGTGATAACCACAATGTACATTTTGGCCTGCAAGCCCGCTGGATGCAACGTACCGTAGACTGGGATCGCATCATCTTTTCGGATGAGTTAGATCCTATTTTTGGGCCCATCTTCCAGACTTCTGCAACCCCCGTGCTCGAACGAGCTACTTTCTGGGATGCCGATTTCGGCATGGTTTGGCGTTTTAACGGAAGTACCAAAAGGCGAGGCAATACCCTGTGGGGTAAAAGCAGGAATCACATTGGCCTAGCCATTCATCACTTGCCCAGCTTGCTGGGAGATGCAGGGGGCGACGAATCCCTACAAAACCTCAATACGTACATTCCACCTCGCATCACTTTTCATGCTGGTTCCCTTCTGCCACTGACATTCCTGACTGGGGTCAATAATGAACTCGTCATTTCTCCGAATCTGAAATTCGATATACAAGGCACGAATCCCTTCAATTTTGATCAAAGCCTAAAGGTGTTTACCTACGGGGCCTATTTCTTATTCAAAGGCTTTTATTTTGGCGCATTCTACCAAAATCGCCTGCCTGTACCTGAGGGTCCCAAACATACCAATACGTTCATCTTTTCCGCAGGAGCGTTCATCCGTACCAATGCACGGGCGAGTGATACTTCTCAAAAGTTATTCTTCGGTGTAAGTGCTGATCTGAATACCACTGGCGTGGGAACAGAAGCGGGAGGTACCTACGAGGCCTTCCTTCGTTGGCACTTCTCACAAGTACCTGCTATCTTCGGTAAAGGTGATCGTTCTAGAGCACGAATTCTTGATTGTAACAGCTTCTTTTAATCGTAATCCCTAGAAATCTTCCCTATGAAAAAGCAAATTGCGACTCTTATTTGTTGTTGTATAAGTTCTTTCTGGTTACATAGTCAATGTACCTTTTCCATTGATCCTAGCCCCATTTGT
>JBCCRH010000123.1:0-13992 GCA_039208045.1 Bacteroidota bacterium | reverse complement strand
TTCTCTTCCCCCGCAATTAGGGCCTTCAGTTGCTGCGCTTCCTGCTCCTTTTCCATCACTTGGATGCGCTGCGCCAGCAGTTGCTTATTTTTAGTATTCCGAAATTGTAAGAACCCAGTCAATAAGACTGCTAATGCAATGCCTATAATTAGCAAGAGTAGCTGAAAGTTTTGGGCTTGCAACGCATTGGTTTGCTGCGCATTAGTCGCCTGTTGCTCCGCCAGTTGTTTTTTGGTTTCTGCCGTTTGAAACTGAATTTCCAGTTGTTCCACTTCCCTGGCAATTTCCACCGACTGAATCGAATCTTTGATAGCGGTATATACTTTAAAGTGGTAGAGCGCCGTCTCATACTTCCCTTCTTTTTGGTAGGCTTTCGCCAAAAGTTCGTGGGAGCGTTGCAGGTGGTTTTGAGCGCCCATTTCCCTACTTTCTGCTTCACATTGTTGCAGCAGCGACAACGCATAACTGCTATTGCCTTCCAGCAGTTCCAGCTCTGCCAGTAGCAGCATGGCTTGTAAACTCCCTAGCCGGTCAGCTGTATTTTCGCGTACGCGAAAAGCATCACGCAAGTAAGCCCTAGCGGCTTGTAAGTAGCCTTTATCCGTCTGTTCCTTGCTCAGTAAGAGCAGCACGCGTGCAGCAAGAATCGGTAGCTTGAGCGCCTTATACTGATCAAAGGCTTTCCGCAAATAATCAAGCCCCGTACTTATAGAATCCAGGTGTAGGTGGCTTTCGCCCAAAAGCTCTTTATTTTGCGCCTGATTAAATTGCACCCCACGCTCTTCAGCCAAGCGTAGTCCTCGGTGAGCATAAAAACGTACCTTTTCCCATCGTTTTTGTTTCGCAAAAACCGTAGCAATAGAAGTATACAAATCCAACAAGGCAAACTGGTCATTCGCCGCCTCAGCCAGTCCAATGGCTTCCATTAGTCGCCCCTGCGCCTCCGCAAAATCCCCACGCTCTTGATACAGCTCCGCCATCATACTCAGGTCACTAATGCGACTTCCTCCCTCCTGAGTCACCTTCTTCACCCGCAGCATACTATCCATAAACACCAGCGCCGTATCCGTCTGCCCCATCGAGTAGTAATTGGTTCCCAGTTGACTCAGCAATCTAGTATGTGCAGGATGCCCATCGGGCATGTCATGTAGCGCTTGCCGCAATAAATTATTGGCTTGCGCCAACTCCCTACCTTGCGCCTTCAGCAACGCCTGATTCTCTAAAATAAATACGTGCAAATAAGAAAGCTGATGCACCTCCGCTAACTCACCCGCCTCTTTAAAAAACTGCCCTGCAGCCACTAAATCCCCCTCATAACTCGCCATCAAGCCCAGCTTCAGCAAACTAGCCGCTTCCCCCTCTTCATTACGATCCAACCGAAATTGCTCCTCCGCCCGCTCAAACTGCTCCCTAGCTTCCTCCAACTCCTCTTCATAAAACGCCACCTCCCCCAGGTAAAAATACAACATCCCATCCATGCGTTCCTCCCCCGCTATCCGCTCCTCTAGCACTCGCCCCAGCTCTTCCAGCTCCCCCGCTTCCAGCAATTCCTCCCAAGTCTCCTGCTCCCCACTCAACTCCTCAAACAAAGTCCCCTCCTGCCCCAGCACCGCAAGCGCACCCCAGCTCCAGATAGCGATAATTAAGCTTAGTCGTTGAAGGTTTTTTTTGTGCATCTTTTTGGTGGTCAGTTGTCAGTAGTCGGTTGTCGGTGATCAGTAGCCAGTGGTCAGTGGTCAGTGGTCTATTATGATTTGGTGGTATTTGTTCTACGGAAGCGGAAGTATCTACCAAACCGGACACAACAAATACAGTCTGATTATCAGTCACTTAACTTATACAAAACACTCCTTAACATACAGTCCCAACCAAAATCCGTCATCCAAAACTCGTCCCCCACTCCTCCGTCCCCCATCCTTCCACACCTCCTAAACCCTCAAACCCCTAAACCAATTCCCCCTCCCCCACTCCACAACCCCTAAACCCCCAAACCCTCAAACCAATCCCCCCCGTCCTCCCTAGAAGTGCCCCGTCACCATCAGCCGAAACGTACGCTGTGTCCGATCCCAAGGGCGGCGGTCAACAGATTGCGTAGAAACAGATAATCGAGCCAAAAGATACGGAAGTATTTTATACCCAATGCCCAAAGAATGGCGCAGCACCCGATCATCCCAATACGTATTCTGAAACGCAGCAACCTCAGCAGGTGGGCTGCCAAACCAAAGGCCATCGATACGATAGGCGATGAAGCTGCCGGATAGAAAGGGCGATTCGTATTTCACGTCAGTGTAAGCAGAAAGGCTTAGGAAAGTGTGACGCTCATTAACTGCTTGCAGCGTGCGTGTGCTATCGCCTTGCAAAGTAGAGTAAGGTACGCGATAGTGCGCGCCGATCAGCTCCCCGCGTATTTCCCAAAAGCCGCTTCCCCATTGAAAATCGACGCCTACCAGAGTCTGAGTAGCGCGATTGGGCTGCGTGAGGGCTGCCACGGCATCAGAAGTTTCCATGAACGAACCAATGCTAATAGAGTAGCCTAGTTCCCAGGCATAATTCGGTTGAGTATGGTAATGCACGACGGCACCCCAGTTGAGTGTATTGCCAAATGCTTCTTGTAGATTAGCCGCTCCCGTTGTGAGCGCCAAGTCCCAGCTATTGCCATTTTTTTGTACCCATTTGGCTTTAGCACCTGTTGTGTAGCCCCCGCCATAGAGCATGGGAGCTCCCCAAAGCACCAAGTCATTAACGCGCACGAAGGCTTCTCCCATATCTTCCATAAAGCCTACTTGATTGGAAATATTGACAAAATAGCTGTAAGCCAGTGGTAGGCCAATGAAGGTGCGCTGGGTGGATAGTTGTCGCTGATTAAAACTACCAAAAGGGTGGATAAAGCGGCCGAGCGTCACTTTGTATCGTTCCTTTGGATGTTCCCATTCGATATTTAGCAATGGGATTAGTAGTTCGTATCGATCTAGGTCTTTTCCGATGCCGGGGCGACGGCCCTGCTCGCGGATGAACTGTAAGCGCGCATTAAAAGTCCATTGAGCACCTATATGGAGCTTCGCGAGCAAGTTCATTTCAGGCACATCTACCCGCCAACTGCTATCAGGCCGAAAGATTTCATTGTAAAAGTAATGGGAATCACTACCCCCTCTACTCAACTCGGTGTCAATATTGGCATTCCACTCTAGTTGCACTTGGGAAAGCGCAAGATAGGGTAGCAAGAAGAAGAGTAGAAACGAATACTTCATTAGGCGCGAGTACTTAAATCAAAGTTTTTGGTTAGTGTTTGTCCTCCTTTCAACTCTATGGTAGCCGTTACTTTTTTCAACTGTGGGTGATAAATTTCTACGCGGTACCTGCCATCAGGCAATTGCTGAAGCTGAAAATTCCCATTGACATCAACTCGTTGAAAGTAGGGCGTTTCTAGCGAAAGGATGAAACCCGCCATGTGTGTGTGAATATCACATCCCAAGCGAATCACCCCACTTTTCTTAATTTTTTGTGGGTAAGAATTGCCGGGTGGGCGCCGCCCAATGTTGAAACGGGCTTTTGGCGTAAGCGAAAAGACGTTGTGGAAGAACTGGTCTTCATTTAGTAAATAAACCGTAGAGCCTTTCGTGACTGGTAAGACTAGGGGTAGAAAGGTCTGCTCTTTCTGAGTCATGAAGGCATCAGTAGTGGGTTCGTAGGCAGCGTCAAAGGATAGCGGGTGTACGCTTACAATGACATTACGTGGAGGCGCCGCCATGGGATCATCAGAGTGCATGATGGGCGTGCGATCTTTATTATAGCCTTTGCCTCGTGTGATGGGCTCTTTAAGGACAGGTATTTTGATATGGCCTTTGAAGGTGTTATTGCCTGTTTGGGCACTAACCAGTATGCTGAAAAACAAGCTTGAAAAAAAGATAATCGGTATGAACTTGTGCATTAACAAGGAAATTAATCTACTCCAAAAGTAAAAAACGAGCTTCTATTTAGAAGTACGAATACCATGCAATCATACCAATACGACAAAAACGAAGGTCTTGCTCTAGCAGACCTTCGTTACAAAAAGAGAACGAGACAGTACTCGCATAAGCTTATTAGTTTTTTGGAAGTTTGATACAGGTGAAGCAGTATATCCTTGATTTTTTTATAAAAGTAGGTGAGATTCAGGTCTGATCCTGGGGGATTTTTGACTCAAAATACTAAGCAAAATAGACTTGAAAGAAAATTATTTTTTCACAAAATCCTCATATTCAGCAATTTAAAATTCAATTAAATCAAAAAAAATCTTTTACCTTTATCGTGATTGATAACTATGACATGCACTAAGCTTATTCTATGGCCGAATCGAAATTGATGGAAATCCTCCGCCATCTCCAACCACAAGAGCGCGAAGACCTCGTCTTTTTTTGCCAAATGCCCAGTAACAAAGTTAGCCCTAAGAAAATAGGGTTCTTTAAACAACTACTCGAATTATCTCTTCCTAAAAATGGGCTAAGTGAAGAAAGTATCTGGAGGAAGGTACTTCTAGAAGAAGCATACAAAACAAAAAACAAAGTAAGTAGCTCCCTACTGTCCGTAGTGTATCGCTATCTTGGTATGCTTGCATCTGAGGCTACTCCTTTAGTACACAAAGCAAGGCTAGCAAAATTAGTTAACGAGAGCAGAATGATGGATAATGCTAGAGTATTGATTAATAAGGTGAAAATCCAAGCGAGGGCCGAACAGAACCGAAGCTATGAAAATTATTTAGCCCTTTTTTACATATACGAACTAGAAATAGGACGTGCCATAAATGACCAAACAAGAGTGCACAAGCTAAAAGAGATGTACCAAGCACTAAGTACTTTTTTTGTGATCCATCTGTTACGTATTATTGGCGAATTGGCGAATCGACACCATGTTTTCTCTATTGACAAAAGCTATGAAGAGCTGTTGATAAAATTTCAATCCTTGATTGATGAAATAGATGTCAAAGAAGTTCAGATTATGAAGAAAATGATAGCCCTAATAATCAAGAGAGATTTCCAATCCTTTGAACAGCTACTAGAAGTCCATGAGCAGAACCCTAGCTTTTTCATTCCACGTATTCAGCATGAAATCATCAATCGCCTTTTTAACTTTTGTGTGTATCAAACCAATATTAATAACTTTAGCATAGCGGATCATTACTTTGACCTTGGTAAAAGATGTTTAGCCCTGCAACCTATTACGCCTGGTGGACACGTGAATATTCCTATTTTAAAAAATCTGATTACTACGGCAATTAATATCAATAACATTGATTTAGCCAGAGACTTCTATGAGCAACAGGTAGTAATAACAAAAACAGCTAAAGATAAACGTAGCGATAGCTTACTGTTATTTTCAGAAGGCATGGTACTTTATGCAGAGGGAAAATATGACCAAAGCCTAACGGTCTTCAATAAATATATACAAACTGACTATTATTTGAAGTATTCTTTTTACAAGATGCAAGTAGATAAATTACTCATAAGATTGCAATATGATCTCAAGCACTACTCTATAGTAATGAGTTCCATTGAAAGTATGCGTAGTTATATCAATAGCGATAAAAAGCTTTCAAAGGATCTCAAGAACCTGCACAAAACGTTTCTTCAATTACTACGCAAAATGGTAACCCATAAGCCCTTCAACTTGGAGAAAAAGAGAATGCAACTTACTCCTTACGATTATAAATGGATAAAGAGTAGAACAGCCACAAAGCTGTAGATTAGCTTTGGGCTGTCCTGCCCTATTCCGTAATTATCGGATACTAATCATACTAGAAAATTGATTGCCAGCATCAGTGAATACGGTAGCTTGATAACTGCCAGAAGCAATGCCACTCAGGTCGTTACTACACTTTGGCTGTTTGCAGCCAAGCATTGTGGTAATTAAGGTAGCCCCATCATGTAGTTGTATACTTACAATATTTTCAGATGGGTTGCCTGTTTGAGTAATCAATATCGAATCGTCGGTTATAACGATTGATGATGCTACAGAAGGAAAAAGTGTGTGAGCATTAGTTTGCGCAAGGCAAAGGCATAGCAGCATAGCTGCATACACAGAAATACGTTTCATAATCAATATGATTTAGAAGATGAAAAATGCCCTACTCAATCTTGAAATCAAGATAGAGGATTGCTGCGCAGCTAAAACTCGAATTGATAGACAGTAGGATAAATAATACTTGTATTCAAAAAGAAGTATTTAATAGCGTTCTCGCGAATACATGACAAAGATGTAAGTCCTATACAATAGATTCAATTTTCCAAATAGATATTGATTCGAGGATTTTTCTGCTCTGCCGATCAATAAAAATAGCTGTTACCGCCTGGTGAAAGTAGAAGCTAAACGTAAAAACTTTATAGAAAGATGGTAGAAGGAGGCTACTTGCAAATTTTCTAAAGGCTAGTGTCGTAATTTCCAATTTAGATTTTAGAAAACGTAGATTTTTTAAAACCATACGAACGAATGTTCGTTTTTAGCATTATATATGCCGTCTCAACCATAACCATGCTATGCAAAAACACACACTAGCCATCAAAATGGAAGTTATAGAGGTAATAGCCGATCAGTTTGCGAACCTCTACCAGAAGGAAACTGACAAACCATTTCCAGAACATCCGAACACAACGGACTTCGAAAAAAACGAAACCACCATTTATATCAAACAAGTGATAGGTGAGCTTGGCTTTCACCCTTTAAAGTTATACACCTATGTTTACAAGCCTATTCGTAAGAAGAACTTGGATGAGGCTAAACGGCTTCGGCAACACCCTGAAGGAGCAGTACTTTGGAAAATTACCAATGACTTCCCAAAGCTTATTTTTGAGTTATTAGGCTACAAAGACCTTGAAGACCTGCTAATCAAGAATAGAGATCAATTCTCCCTAGAAGTGCTCGAAACGCAAAAACGCTATATTGATGAATATACGTCTGCCAAAACTAGTCGCAACTCAGCTATCATTGATGCCTATTACTGCTATATTTCGGATACTTACAGCTATAAAGTTGGCAAACTAGCCATCTATGAATCCGGAAAGTTAGAAATGCAGTTGCTGCCAGATCAAGGCAAAGACCTATACTTTGCCAACACTCACTTCCAAGGTCGAATTAAATATGGGGCACTATGGATCACTATGGACTTCCAACGTACAGACATCAACCAGAGAGCGCAAAGTGAAAAATTAAAAATTAGCGAAGTCTCTTTCAAATTTCTGCCAGAAGATGATTTTAAGGAGCATATCTTCATATTTGGTACTTATGCTGCCGTTGATCGATATCGATATGATCGGTCTACCCCTGCTAGAGTTTGCGGCCCCATTCTGTTGGAGCGCATGGCTGAAGAAAATTTCAAGAATAAACGCTTCTCAGATATTCCCTTTGTAGAAAAAATCAACATTTCGCCAACAATAGCTGCAAAAGTAAGCGGCTTACGTTGGGAAGAACGAAAAAGATATGATCGCAAATCTACTAAGGCTAAGCACGCGGAGCAACGAGAGGAAGAGCTAGCACTTATTAATAAACATAATCTTGATTTACAATATCCTGAGAGATGTATAGGCTCTTATGTATGCTTAGTTCCGAGTAAACGCCATCGTACGATACGGAAAATTTTGTTTACAATTAGCACTGATCTTACCATTGCTGCTCTTTCTACCAATCATATAAATTCGGATATAGTTATTGAATATGCCGGGCAGCTAAAACGATTTGTTAATGGTCATTTAGAATTTCTACTTCACAAGAAGGATAGTAAAGACTACATGACCGGCCATTTCATCTATCAGGAACCCAAAGAGCAATCATATGGTTTATTAGGCGGCATTTTTAATAATGCTTTACGATCAGGTAGGGCCATATTGATTCCTGTATCGGAGTCACTTGCCGGTATGACAGATATAACAAATCCAGGCTTTCTTCGTACTGATAGTAGCGAATACCAAGCGCTAGATGCAGTTTTTCAGCTCTCTAAATTCTATGCTGGCAAATCAATTGATCCAGACCAACATCACTTACAGTTTCTGTTTAATGATGATGAAGCCCGTTTTTCACAATTACTCCAACAAAGTCGTGGTGATTTCAAAGAAATTCAGGGGCTCTTTGAAGAATACTACTTTGATCACAACCAGAATGTCATTAGGAAGGATTACTTACTTATCTTAGAAAATGGTGCAGCCTTTATGCGAGGTCTTAATACCTATAAAGGCTGGGTAGAAAAAGTGGGCTCTAAGTATCTTATTGATTTTCGCTCGACGAGTAACGAACAGCTTCCTGTACTTTATCTTCTTCAACATGAAGAAGAGTCTGAACAGCTACTTTCTGGTATTTTTACAACTGATACAGAAGATCGAAGAAATATCGCTACCAATATCATCTTTTTACACCGCATTGATCATTCCTCTACGAATCAAAAGAACTTTTTTAACAGTCGAGAGTACACCTCTCAAGTCATCAGGCCGCAGAGTCCAGCTTTTAATCATTTGAATACCCACTTCAATAATCTTGGCAATCGACTTTTGGGTCGAATCGGCAACTATTTATTGGCACGAACAGGTAGAAATGATCGCTATCAGGGTAATAATAGAAGAATAGCACAAAGCTTTTTCTTTTCTGCTTGTTATCAAGCTACGCAAGGAGGCTACAGAAACCTTAACAAAGCAAAAGAAGACTTACAGGTTGCTTTTCAACACGGATTTAGAGATCGTATCCTACTTGACAATGCCCTTAAAGAAGGTAAACCTTTACATAAATTAAAGGAGATCATTGATGTAGAAAATTTTTGCATTAGCGAAGATGGACTTAAAGATGTAGGCTAAAATTGAACTTGTTCGCTGAAATGCAGAACTTGGGGAAGCAAAAGAACTATCCGATGGTAGAAGACAAAAAATTTTTAGACCTCCTTGCCTCCAAGTATCCCAACCGTGCAGCTACTGCAAAAGAGATCGTCTTGCTTAGCTCCGTACTGCACCTCACCAAGGGCACTGAAATTTTTCTGAGTGATATTCATGGCGAAGATGAAGCCTTCGATCATGTATTGCGCAATGGATCGGGCGTGATCAAGCAGAAGATTAAAGAGTTATTTCCTGATTTAGCGGAAGCGGAATGCAACCAGCTAGCTACCTTGATTTACTATCCTGAAGAAAAGCTAGCCCTGCTCAAGCAAGAGACCACAAGTTTAGCTACGTTCTATCAGACCGTCCTACACCAACTGATCCGACTTACCCGCTCGTTTGCTTCTATTTACAGCAGCAATAAGTTCAAAAAGCTCTTACACAAAAGCTCTGAGCGCATTATTTCAGAGTTAGTTGCTGAGCGCGAGCTCGGGGAGGCCAACAACTACTACGATCATCTAATCGATAGTATTATTGAAATCGGCCAAGCAGACCAGCTTATCGTTGAATTTTCGGAGCTCATCCAGCGTCTATCGATTCACCGCGTTCACATCATTGGGGATGTCTTTGATAGAGGGCCCGGCGCACATAATGTGATGGATGCCCTCAGTCGCTTGCACTCCCTTGATATTCAGTGGGGCAACCACGATGTGGTATGGATGGGCGCGGCGCTCGGTTCGGAAGCCTGCATGGCCAATGTATTGCGGCTTTCGCTGCGCTACGCCAATACCGATACCTTAGAGAAAGGCTATAGCATCCAGCTTTTGCCACTCGCTTCTTTTGCCCTAGAGCACTACAAAGACGATGAGAGCATGGTCTTTGATCCCAAGGTGCCCCCTAGCCAGTTGTTCAACGAGTCCGAGCACTGGCTCAGCGGCCTCATGCACAAAGCAATTACGATTATCCAGTTTAAGTTGGAAGGGCAACTCATCCAGCGCCGCCCCAGCTTTAAGATGGAAGACCGCTTACTGCTCGATAAGATCGACTTTGAAAAAGGAACCGTCCATATCGCAGGCACCGACTACCCCATGCGCGACACCTTTTTCCCTACCATTGACCCCAAAAACCCATACGCCCTCTCGCCCGAGGAAGAAGCGCTGGTAGCCTGCATTCGTACGGCTTTCCTAAAGAGCGAAAAACTACAACAGCACGTGCAACTACTCTTTGAAAAAGGCAGCATGTATTTAGTCTCCAACCACAATCTACTATACCACGGCTGTATCCCATTACAACAGGATGGTACCTTCCGCGCCGTCGATTTAGGGGGTGGCCCCAAAAAAGGCAAAGCCCTCATGGACTACCTCAACAAACAACTCCAAATCGCCCAATCGGGTAATCCCCAAAGCGCCGAATGCAGCTACGCCCGCGACCTCGTCTGGTACCTATGGGCCGGCCCCGATTCCCCCCTTTTTGGCAAATCCAAAATGGCCACTTTCGAGCGCTACTTCCTCACCGACAAAGCCATTCAAAAAGAAGAAAAAGATTCCTACTACCACTATCGCGATAACCCTGCTACCTGCGCCATGATCCTCGAAGAATTCGGCCTTTCGGCAAACGACAGCGTCATCCTCAACGGCCACGTGCCCGTCTCCGTCAAAAAAGGCGAAAACCCCGTGAAAGCCGATGGCAAACTCATCGTCATCGACGGTGGCTTCTCCAAAGCCTACCAAGGCCAAACCGGCATTGCCGGCTACACCCTCATCCACAATTGCTTTGGCCGCCAACTCATCGCCCACGAGCCCTTCGAAACCCGCGCCAAAGCTATTGCTGAAGAGCAGGATATTGCTTATTCCAAAACGATTCTGAATCAGTCCCCCACCAAGCTAAAGGTACGCGATTTGGATGATGGGAAGCGCGTGCAGGAGCGCATTGCGGATTTGAAGTTGTTGTTAGCGGCGTATGAGGGGGGGTGGTTGCGGGAGGGGCGGTGAGGAAACCATTCACACAATCAAGAAGTCAGTCAAATAAGTAATTACAATATCTACTTTCTAAGCAACTAAATAAAATATTTTACTTGTTTCAGCCTAATTACTTTATCTTAGATCAAGTTGCTGCAATGGTACGCTATCTTTCTGACCTGTTTTAATTCAGCATATTTTGATTGACGTAGTTTCTGTTTTTACATTTAATTGATTATCAATGGTATATAAAAATCATGATGAGTTAAGAAAAGCAATGATCAATAATTTTGACTTATGGAATGTAAGGATTCATGCTCCACAAATAGATTTAATTATAGCTGAATTTTATAAACAACTGATTATCAATCGGATTTTCTCGCTGAAACCTAGCGTACCATTGTGATGAACACATGCTTAAAATACTTCTAGATGTGGAAATTAATACATCTTAACTCCAGAATGGGATTTGACTCAGAATAATATTCTGAACATATTTTTTTTTATTGATAGATTACTTTAGCGGATAGCACAAATTGAATTTGTTGATAAAAAACAGTTCTTAAAATGTTCTAACCTTTCGCAGTATGTTAAAAGATGACTCTAATCCACCTTATGATCTCATTTTTCAGTTTTGTCTCTCAATTTTACAAGAGGATGGAATGGATAAATATCCTAATCAATTCGTGAGCAATTCTAGGAAATGGCTAATTAATGAATTGTCAGAAAGTGAACAACTTATCAGAGTTTTACTAGAACTTAAAAATGAGGACGTTGCCACTGAAATATTAGCCACCAAAATCCCTGAATTGGAGATGAATAGATCTTTTATGAAGCATTTAACCAAAAGAATATCAGACTACATCAAGTTCAGTAAAACCCTAAAAAAAGAACCTTTTGATCTAACTAAAACAGATCCAAAGCTTTACCTCCATGATCTTGATAAGAAACAGTCAAAGCCTAAAAGTGTTAACAACTCTACAGATAGTGGCGATATTGTAATAGGTAATAAAATAACTAACAACTACTTACCTGCTAATGAGTATAATCCCAATGAGAATCTTAGCTTTGAAAAAGCCGAAAAAATCAAACAAAAAATCATTGATGGGAACTTAGAAGAAGCTGTAAACTCACTCCTTAGCTTGACAAAAAAAGCTGAACATAAACACCGTGATATAGCCATTAATTTATCTAGAAGATTGATGGATTTAAAACATAAAAGACTAAAGAGTATATTTCCAACAGAAACAATTATACTTGAAAGAAATAAAATAACAGTAGACATTCTTGAGTTGCTGAGATTACTATGAAATAAAAATGAAGTAGTCGAGACTTCATCTGACAGCTTTATGAAATTGGTTACTTCACTTTACCAATTCCATTTCGATAGCTCCATATTTTTCAGAATATCTTTCAATCATTTTATCTGTTTTTTCATTTTGAAGTTGTTTTAGGATATGACCATACTCAGAAAGTATAATGTCTTCTTTATTTTTAATCTTTTTACTAAACTCAATTCTGTTATCTTCGGGTACAACAACACAAACCCTCCTATTCGATGGGGCAGGAACAAGATAAACACTAGCAAAATCCTCGAGGTCGTCTTGTTGTTTGAGTAAATCAGGGTTAGTTAGTCTCATTAGCTCTCTATATTCCAGTGCCTTTGCATAGTATGATAATTGAGCATATTGCTTAGCTGCTTTCAAATGAATCCTACACATAATTAAGTATCTTTCAGCAAACTCCTCATCTTTGGGATCCATATTAGCTCGACAAATTTCAATAACTTCTTTTTGAATTTCTAATGCATTAGAAGTTTCATCAAGATCGAAATAGATATATGCCTTCTGCTCAAGACATGTTACTTCAAGAGGAGATTTTTCATCACTTGAGATCCTGTCATCATATTCACCATTAAAGTAATCTCTTATACACTTCAAGGCTTTATCAATTTCAATTATCCCTTTTCTAGATTTTTCACCATATTCATGCATAATTATACCTAAGCTATAATGAACGAATCCTCGATTCAGTAAATGATCATGTTCGTTAGGAATAATTCTTAAGGCTACATTCATACCTTCTTCAACTAGATCATAAGTAGTTTGTTCTTCAAAAAAGACATATAGCCTCATATATAATCCCATCAAAACTGGATTCTCAATGCCAACGTTTTTCATTAACTCCAGTGCCTTGACTGCATAATCATATCCTTCGTCGAATTCTTTAGACAAGCTCAAGATTAAACTATAATTACTATACATTATAGCTAAGTCAGGATGACTATCTCCCTTGATTTTCTTTGTTATATTAGTTGCTTTGGAAAGACTCTGCTTTGCATCTGCTATCAATTCCTTATAATCTTCTACATTATAATCGTCCAGTTCCTTAAGATCAACCAGTTTATTAATAATAGTAATAGCCTCTCCACTGTAAGCTCGAACCATCTCTATGCTATCATCTCCAAAGTTTTTCTTTAAAATATCTTTAGAGTTTTTTGCTAAATTTAAACTGAGTACATGATTGCCATTTCCAGAATAAGCGATAGCTAATAAGCTGTTTAATTGTCCAATGATTAAAGAATCTTCATGGATACCAAGTTTCTCTGTATAAATATTTTGAACTTCTCTTAATTCATCAACAGCTTCTCTATGGTTACCTAGTTCAAGGTGTGCTACAGCAATTCCCTCTTTCAATGTGGCAAGTGCTCCTGACGCCTCAAGATGCTCGTTTTCTGCTAATTCGATACCTCTTTCAAAATAGATAATTGCTTTTCCTAAATCATATTTCCCAGGAAGAAGTTGAATTTGTCCCAAATGTGTATATAATAAAATTAGTTCACTATCAATTTTTAATTTCTTATTGCCTTTATTTTCACTGGAATCAAGGCTAAGTAAGAACTTTTCGGCTGAAGCATATGATTCTTCTGCTTCAGAATAGTTTCCCCTCAGTTGGTTTGAAAAACCAATATTTCTGAGTAGAGTACTGTACCAAGTTGGGTATTCGTATTTATATTCTTCTAATACTTTCCTTTCTTTCTTTGAAATTTCAATAGCTTCTTTAAACTGTCCATTAAACCTATATAGAACACTCAGATTAACAAATATCCGATGAGAAGACAAAGATTTGCTATCCTTGTAATAAGTAATAAAAAATTCTAAAATTGGTAAGTAGTATACAACTAGATCATAAATACCTTTATTCCGAAG
>JBCCRH010000122.1:0-14014 GCA_039208045.1 Bacteroidota bacterium | reverse complement strand
TGAATATCAATTAATTAAACCTATACTATCTCTAAAAAATTAGATTTTTTTTCAACAAACCGCTTTTTTTGTCATTTTTTCTCAGCGCAAACCCCTGCATATTTGTATTGTAAGGCAGCGGAAACGGATAGTGATAAAGAAAAGTTAAAGAGAGGCTGTCTCAAAAACCGATAAAAAAGATACACTGTATAACAGTTAAAGAAACGAATGAATTAGGTCGTCTTTTATTTTTTCATGAGATTATGATTTGTTATTAGTTAAGAGCCCCGAGTCGGGGCTTTTTTTTTGTCCCTACCGCATGCTTTGCGCGGTTCCGTGCTGAGGCATATTCAACTACCCACTTTTAGTAATTTACCATGAAAATCCAGTTTCCAAAACTGATATTTCATGGTAAATCAGGCCATATAAGCACAAATGGAACATACGTGCTAGCCCTCGCAAGATACCTACAGGCCCTTTCTCTCCAAGGCCAGCACCTTTGTCTCGACATATGATTTGAAGACAAACTTAACATCCTCAACATGTTCCCATTCCCTAAATTAAGACGTCTACGCCAGGCACAAGACCTGGAATGCTATGCTAGTACTTACACCGAATACTCTGGCCTGGGTGTCCCTATGGCCTACTTACAAAAGTCCGAAAATCGGGTATATGGCATTTACCGTAAAGGAGAACTGATCGGTGGATTTATTTTAGCTACGGGCTCGTGCATGCGCACCCTGGAAGTATTTGCGCAAGCAGATGCGAGAAAGGAATTGTACGACATGATTGGTGCTGCCACCAATTTCACGGAGATTACCTGCTTCTGGATCGCTGCTGACTATCGAAAAAATCAGTTGCTGAATACCTATGTTTGGCTAGCCCTCGCTATTTCGCTACGCCGCTTTTCTAAGCCAGGTATTTTATTTGGCACCTGCTCCACTTCGCTGGCTCGCCTGTATGGGGTGACCCCCAAATCTAAACTCATCCACCGCGACCGAATCAATAATAAGCCAACGTATATTTTTCGCTCTGAGCGTTCCTCTAGCCTAAGAGGTTTCTTTCAAATCTTGCAGTTTAAGTGGAGTCGCATGCGAAAGATTAAAGAGCAGCGAAAAGCAAAGGCGCTTGTTTAATGCAAAAAGGCTCGCCTGCATAAAGCGGGCGAGCCGTAAACTACCATATTTCAAATATCAATCATTTTATTTTAAGCTGTAGTTGATCTTCACGGCCATTTTAGTTTTTACTGCGCGGCCATTCTGCAAGGCTGGATTCCAAGCTGGCATCTGCTTGATGGTAGCAATGGCGTTGTTTACCAATAGTTCATTAGCTGTGCCTTTCGCTACTGGATTGCTGATCGTACCATCTGGATTTACGACAAACTGCACGGTGACTGCTCCTTCGAAAGCTTGCTCTTTGGCAAAAGTAGTATAGCTGGCATGTCTGTTTAGGTAGCCCTCCAAAGCTTCCACTCCGCCTGGAAATTCAGCCATACGCGTTGGGCCAAAGGGAGAGGCAGTTGTGGTCACTGTACTATTATCTGTAGTAGCTACCTCAGCAGTTGCTTGGCTATAATCTGGGGCAGTAGTTTGTGCTTGCGCAAAAGTGAATGTGGTTGCAAAGAAAACGAAGATGGCGATGAAATTTTTCATGATGTTGGGTTTTTAGCTATTTAGGAATATTAAGTTCGCTTCGGCTTCGCTCAGCGTCTATTACAAAGGTGCACGCTTTTGAGGCATCCTATTCCTACTATTGTTTCTATTTGGTGGAGTTTTGTTCCAGCGAAAAAATTCTTACTTTTGAACAATTCTTTCTATTTAGACTTAGTCTATTTAAACAAGCAGTACTCCCTTAAAATGGCACTAGCAGCACTATTGATCAGTTGTTTTTTATTTTATGCCTCGTCCAAGTTCTTTCCGATAGCGTATTGGTCAGAATTTTTGAAGCCATATAAAACCATTGCCAATGCAGCGGCTGCTGCCTTGGCCTTTCTTTCTTTATTTTTATTGACTTATCCGTTTGAATTCCCCACGGCGCTCCTGGTTTGGATGACTGCATTGATGACTCTCTTGTCTGCTGTGATCCTATCGGTTAAAATAAATACCCAATGGCTGTGGTTTTGGGGAGTTATTGGCCTTTTATTTATTCTAATAGATCTTACTTGACATGCCAGCAAATCCAAAATACTTATCTTCAGGTTGGACGCGCTTTAGCAAGGTAACGGCGGCTATCATTGGTACCTATTTTGCTACTATGGTTCTCCATGTTGCTGTAGCAAAAAATGTAGCGAATGATGCCCCTGTTGTACTCACTTCTACTTATAGCTCTTTCATGATGTGGGTTGGCCTAATGATTATGGTTTTTTTAATTCGAAAGGCTTGGGCGGCTTGGACAATATTATTATCGGTGATCATCATTGGTGGACTATTAATCTATCTGTAACATGAAGCTTAAGGGACTGAACAAAAGGGCGCACAATGTACTTTTTCATACCCATACCGTTTCTGGCATTGCCATTAGTTTTGCCTTATTCGTCATCTTCTATGCGGGTGCTTTCTCCTTATTTAGAGATGAAATAGGTCAGTGGGAAAACCCTGACATGCAACAGCTATTGGTGGAAGAAGTAAACTTAGACCAAGCAGTCGCTCTGGTAGATAGCGCCTATCAGCTTAACTATTACCAAACTACCTCCCTCGTATTACCCACCAAAGAGCGCCCTGTTCTCTATGTATATGGTGCTTACCACAATACTGATACCACCACGCAACGCCTAGCCACTTATCTCAGTCCAATTGACCACCAAATTCATGATATTAGAGCGCCAAAGACTACTGTAGGTGATACCCTTTATCATCTACATTACTTCGATCAAATACCTTTAATAGGGCTTTATCTATCAGGCTTAGTTGCCCTCTTCTTTTTATTTGCCACAATTACCGGTCTGTTAATCCATTGGAAAAATCTAATCACGAAGTTCTACGCCTTTATTACAGCAGGTAGCAATTGGAAAAAAATATGGATCAATGCTCATATCGTATTCGGCCTTATTGGACTTCCTTTCCAAGTGATCTATGCCATTACTGGCGCTTTTTTTGGACTACTCACGCTGATCCTCTTGCCTGGCGTATTTCTGCTCTATGATGGGGATTCTTCCAAAGTATTTGCTAAAGCTCAACCCTATCGAGCCATATCATTGGCCCAAGATGCACCAGATGCTGACCATTTGTCACTCGACGTACTTGCTGATCAAGTACAGTCTTCTTATCCTGACTATCATATAAGAACTGTGCAATTACGCAATTATAGCAAAGATGATGGAGTAGCTTCTTGGTATTTGAATGACAGACAAAACCTTGCTGGCTCAGGGGTCATCACAATGAGCTTAAAAGATGGGGCCTTGCTAGAGGAGTATAGTGTCTTGCCTCAGCATAAGACATACAGTAATAAAGTTATCGATTATATTGCCCAGCTACACTTTGGCACCTTTGGTGGCCCTATGGTAAGGATTATGTATTTCGTATTGGCCATGATTACTTGCTTTATGATTATCAGCGGTGTGTTGATTTGGCGAACAGCACGCGATAATAAAAAGTATAACCATAAACAGCGGCTTTTTCACCATCGAGTAACTAAGGTGTATCTCGCTATTTGCTTGAGTATGTTCCCTGCCTTTGCCATTATCTTTATGGCCAATAAATTAGTGCCTATGGAGCTAGATGGGCGGGTAGGTATTGTCAATATCATTTTCTTTTCTAGCTGGCTCTTACTCACTGTTGTTGGCCTATTTTGGAATAAATATGCGCAGCAAAATCGCAATTATCTTCTGATGGGTGGGCTACTCTCACTCACTATTCCCCTCCTCAATGGCCTCATGGCCGACGCCTGGGTGTGGAAGATGATCGAGCCCTATCCTGCTGTTGCTTATGTCGACTTATTCTGGCTATTTACAGGCTTAGCAGCCCTCTATGTATCTATCTTCCTACTAAAAGTAAAAACAGCATCTGACAAACCAGAGGCGCCTCAGCTGCAAGAACCAGTGGCCGAAAAGGTTCCTGCCAAGGCGAGCCCTTCCATTCTAGGCTTTTTTAAGCTCAATAGAAGTTAAAACTCAATAGAAGGTAAATGAGAACACCCGCCTCGCCCACCTAAGGTGGACGGACGGGTGCCGTGCTGTTCATGGGATTATAAGTATTTTACTGCAAGTTGTAATTTATTTTCACTGCCATTTTTGTTTTTACAGCAGTACCATTTTGCAAAGCAGGCTTCCATTCTGGCATATTCTTAATAGTAGCAATCGCATTGTTCACTAACACCTCATCAGCAGTACCTTTTGCTATGGGGTTGCTAACGGTACCGTCTGCATTTACTACAAACTGTACGGTTACTTCGCCTTCAAAAGCTTGCTCTTGTGCAAGCGGCGTATAGCTGGCGTTTTCACTCAAATAGGTTTTCAAGGCTGACACCCCACCTGGAAATTCTGCCCTGCGCGTTGGCCCAAAAGGAGAAGTACTAGCAGTGGTAGCTGGGGCTTTATCGGACTTAGTTACGGCTGCGGTAGCTTGGCTGTAGTCTGGGGCAGTAGTTTGTGCTTGCGCAAAAGTGAATGTGGTTGCAAAGAAAACGAAGATGGCGATAAAATTTTTCATGATACTGGTTTTTTAAAAGCTAGAAAATTTAATAGGTTTTTTGTTTCTCGTACACTGAGCGAAGTCGAAGTGTACATTACAAAGGTGCGCGCTTTTGCCCTGCACTTTTTCGCCTATTGTTCCAACTTGGTGGACTTTTGTTCCAGCAGCCTTATTTTTTCACTTTTAATCATCAATAATGGACTTAGACTTAGTTAGTGGTGCTGGTATCAGCAGACATATTGGAGTTATCAATCGGTTTTTTCCTTTGCTTTAAAAACTGGGTAGGCGTCATCGCGTGTTTTTCCTTAAACACTTTATAGAAAGTAGCTTTGCTGTTGAAGCCGCTTTCTTCTGCCAAAGCAATGATTTTATACTGTTCCGCACCAGGTCGCTGAATGATTCTTTCCAGATGCTGCAAGCGATATTTGTTGACAAAATCGTAGAAGTTACACTGATAGTACTGACTGAAGAGCCGCGATAAATCATTGGGGGAGCGCTGAGCAATCGCACTTAATTTATTAAGATTCAATTTTTTATCCAAAAAGGGCTTTTCGTTTTGCATCAACTCCTCCAACTGCCTTGACCAAAGCTGCAACTGACTGTGCTGAGCAGTGGCATAGCTTTTCTTAAACGGAGAAAATAAATTCTTGATCCCATTGGCTTGAAAGAATTTAAAGACCAAAATGAAGATGGCAATTTCGAAGAGAGCTATTAGCGAAAGCTCAAAATGGATCACATAATTGCCACGAATGAACAAGAAAACAAGCCCAAAAACAAGCAAAATAAGCAGAAACAGGTAAGCAAACCATTTCAACTCTCTGTACAATTGGGAGTCATCAAAAGTCCATAAGTGGCTTACACTTTTTACCCCAAAAAAGAGGCCAGTACTAAAAAAGAGCAGCATCCATATATCTAAATATCGATCAGCATTTCCGACCCAAGCGTACAGCCAAATGGGCAGACCTGCTGTGGTTAGGATACCTTCGGCTACAAAAGATAAAGGCACTGCAAAAAGAATAATATGCCTCCACTTCAGTTGCCAACTAGGATTCGTCAGACTTTTGGTGAGCACATAAAAAGTAGGCATCAGCGCCATCCAGGCCGCTGTTCCAAGGGAATCGATATAAGGGTAAACACTATAATATTCATTGACAATAATAACATAGTAAAGAAGGACAACCCCCAGAATAGTCAAGAGCGCACTGACGAGTTTTTTTTGAGCCTTAGGCAGTGCGCTTTCCGAATGGAGGGCAATCAGCATTAAAAGACTTTGGAAGGTTCCGAATAAGAAGAGCAGGCTAAACGGCTGGATGGTCATAGCTTTTTTGGTAGATAGGTGATGGTAGCGAAAATAAGTTCATTTGGGAGGAGATGAACGCTTACGCCTGACAAAAGCGACTTTTAGTAAACATTTTCAAATAAAATTGCAGCGAACGATTTTTCACAAAAAACATTACTGCAATGCAACCACAAGCTATCTATGCACTATTAATTATGCTGATGACTACCGCTGCTCATGCGCAGACCGTGACCACTTTAGTCAACGATTCATCTAAAACTTTTGAAGCTATTCATTGGAATCCGGCGGGTATCATTTATGCCGTTGATTTTAATAACGGACGTTTGTATCAAGTTTCGCTGGATGGTACGGTAGAGACGATAGTCACTGGCATACCCAATATGGCAGGTGGCGGCTTTGATGCTGCTGGGAATTTTTACTTTTCAGGCTTGGCATCAGGGACGGTTTATCGCCTAAATGAGGAGGATGGCTCTACTAGTGTTATAGCCACTGGCCTAAATCAACCTACCGGAATTACGGCTTTTGATGCAGCCACCCTATTGGTGGGACAGTACGGAAACAATTCGGTCGCAAAAGTGGACATCGCTTCGGGGGCGGTGGAAAACTGGATTTCAGGTGGTGGCATCAATGGCCCAGATGGCATCATTAAGTACGATGAAGATGAGTATCTAGTGGCCAACTTCAACAATTCGCAGATTCACTTAGTCGATGCAGAGGGCGAGATTACTGATTTTGCCAACTTACCCGTAAATGGCTTTATGGGCTATATTACGCTATTGGACGACTACGTTTATGTAGCTTCTTTTGCCGGACGTCAAATTTATCGAGTGGATGAAGACGAGGTAATGGTGTTTGCAGGCAATGGCAGCGTTGACCACTCAGATGGCACCGCCAGTGCAGCCCGTTTTACTCAACCAAACGGCATTGTTCACAGCCCCAACGGAGATACCCTATTAATAACAGACGGCAGCCGCATCCGAATGATCACCGATTTAATGGGCGTTGTGAATGTGGAAGAACAACAGCTAGTAAGCGCATTCCAGTTGGGCCCAAACCCTGCCAGTGAACTGCTCAATTGCTCTTTTGAAGTGACCGAAAAAGCACAACTAAGCTGGTCTATATCAGATGCAAAGGGGCAAGTCATCAACCGAGGGGCAGCGCAACTCTATCAACAAGGCTTACACAAGCTGAGCATTGACATCGATACCCTGCCTGCTGGCAATTATTTTCTTTCTTTACAGGGCGGGCCATCCTATCATCAGGCGTATGCTTTTGTCAAAAAGTAGTTTGCCAAATTAAATTAAGTGGCTTATCTTTAATTTAGAGTGGCCTGAAATTAAATTTGAGGCCGTTTCTTTAATCGAAATCAAAAACGATCATAGTTCTACAATGCAAGATTTGTGAAAATATGACGACGGCATTTTTTTGGCTTGCAAGGCGAAAAACGTAGGCATCCTCTCCAGGCGGACGGTGAGGCTTTTCAACGCAGCAAGACGGAAAAAGGGCAAGTCAGAATTCACAAATCTTGGGTTGTAGAACTATACGTTTAATGGCCTAAATTTTATTTCAGTTGAACGACTTCAACTACACCACCGTCACCCGCATAGCCCGCAGCCCCTCCACCCCCTGCATCCGCTCCAACTCCAAATCTTCAATATCCGGGCTGATGTAGCCTTGCTGTACTAGGTGGTCTAGATAGGCCTGATACTCTTGGCGATCCTTTTCTTGTAGCCACACGATAGCCACTTTGCCGGCTTGGGTCAAGCGCTCATCAGTCCCTTTAATATAGGCCTTATCAATGCGCTTTTTGAGAATTTCATAGCGGACATTATAGGCCCCGTCCACGTCGAATTGCTTTTCGTCCATTTCGAAGCGGATGCTTAGCGAGCTGTTGAATACAAAAATCAGCTGGGCGGTGGTAAGGGGAACGGGTAGTGTTTTGGCGTGTACTTCTACCAGTCTTGTAATTTCGCACATCATAATCAATTGCCATAAGCGGAAGTCATGCAGGTAAAACTCATGGAAGGTTTCTTTTTCGAGTAAAGATTGACCGATATAGATGTTATATTCTACCCCATCCGTTTGGAATTTCTCGAAATAGTGCGGCAAAATATCTTGCATTTTCCGTTCCTCTTCTAGTAAGTGATCGCTGATCGCTTGATTGAGAGAGGTGACACTATCCTCGTAGGCTTTTCGAGATCGATAGACAATATCTAGCTCCGGATCGAGATAAGCGAAGTAGTCTGCTATTAGTTCTTGTGGCAGAGAGGCAAAGCGCTCTTTCAGCTCCCGCAGAAGAGGATGAATTTTAGTGGTCAGCAACTCTACGACCACCGACTCATCGCTGGAGACAATACCATTCTGAGTGAGCTTTTGTATAATCCCGGCCACTTTATCCGAGTAAATATCTAACAGGTGGAAGTGTACCGCTTTGCGGCTTTCTACCAACACTTCATATACGCGCTCTAGATTATCTACTAAGTCCGCTTGAATGGAGTGATTGCGAAGTTTCGAAGAGCTGACAATATCCGCTTGCCCATAAATTGGATAAATATTTTTGAAGGTAATCGGTTCTAAGTTGACCTGTTGCTTTTCGATTACGCCATACCAAAAGTACTCGCTCGCTACTTTTCTAAACTTCCACTCCACGCTGGAATGAATGGAGGTATATTCCTGCTGTATCGTAAGTCGAACCGCATTTTCCATTTCATTGATGAACTTATTGGTCCCGATTTCCATCAATGCAATGAGCTCTTGTAGCTGTTGCAGTGTGAGTTGAGTAAACTGATAGGGCTTGGGCACCCCTATTTCGAAAATACCAATGACTTGACCCGATGCATTAAATAGCGGCGCTAATAGCAAGCTTCGCAAGCCTTTCTCCAAAATGGCAGCTTCAAGCGCTGATAAAGACTTCCAACTTTTCAAATCTTCAACAATGAATGGTTTCTTAGAGTGCATAACTTGCCCATATCCACTCTTGATATCTTTCAAAGATGGATTGATCATCGCATCATCATGTGTGCGTAAGAGGCACCAAGTCAAACTTTCAATCCAAGGGCGCTCTATCGTTTGCAGCACGCCAATCTCAAGATCTGGCATGCCTAAATAGGACTTGGTTAACTCTTCTAAGTAATCCAGATCATCATCTTGTCCGGTAGAGCCTATATTATTCGCAGCCAACTCTTTCAGCGTAGAGAGGATTTCTGGTTTGGTCGACTCTACCAATCTTCCAATAATAAACCCTTCAAATAGAAAATTTTCAGGTGGAATACATTCTAGCCATAGTTCTCTATCTTCTAGATTATTCAGCAAGTGATAAATCTTTTTTGGACTCAGCTTCTTTAGAGGTTTGAGTGGCTTTACTTCCAGGTAATCAAAAATGACGTCGAATCTTAAATGCTTTTCTAGTTTCGTCTCTTTATGCCGTAACACTAGCCCTTCTATGGCATACATATCTACCTCTTGTTGATAAAAAGCATTCAGGACAAGCGAGCCCGCCATATGAATATGCTGAAATTCGTTATTGATCAATCGATTAGGCATTACTTTTACTTCCCATTGATCATTAGCTTCCAGCTCTAAGAAAGCCTGGGTATGAAATCGAAATTCCTTATTTTCGAAAGGCCCACTAATAATCCCCAATTGCCCTTCAAAGAAAAAGGAAGGAAATATATGCTGCATGAGTGTAGCAAAATCTGGCTGCTGACTTAAGGCCTCCCAGTCTACTGCTGCTGCTTTAATCTTTTGTTCCAAATCTTCCAAATGGATGATGGAAGCAGCTAGAATATCATTTTGTATGCTGTCACTTTGTGCTTTAAGTTTTCTTATCAATTTAGCAAGGCTAAACTGCGAGGGGTAGGGCGACCAGTTTTGTTTTCTTATATGCTTTCGCAATTCCTTTAGCGAAACATAGGCGGGAAGCAAAGTGGGTGGTGTTTCTAGTGTGGGTGAATTTTCCATGCTATTGCAGTTTTACATTCCTACTTGAAAGTTATGCAATTGTTTAGAGAAACGGCTACAGCTTAAGTCATGCCAATGTTTAGGAGGCATAGCCGTAGATAAATCGTTGGAAGCTGAGTCTTCTGTGCAACTCTCTTCCTATTATATTACTAAGCTTAACTGGTACGGCATTTCCAAGTTGCCTCATGCCTTCAGTCCATGAGCCTGTTATTTTATAATGATCGGGAAAGGTTTGTATTCGCTTCGCTTCTAGAATCGTAAAATATCTTACACGCCCATCTTTGAATCTTATCATATTTTCTCCACCAGGCACACCATGATCGCCTGCCTTAATAGTCTTTGATGGGTCATCAATATAACTTCCAGTATGGCCTGGATAAGATTTTGCACCATCTCTAAATAGATGATCACGCAAGGTATTTTTGGGATCGCGAGGGTCTGGCAGTCCATTTAGCGCTTCGCGTACGGTAACCCATGGTTTGGTTTCAGGCTCAAAAAAACCATAAATGCCTTTCAATTTTTCTGCTTTCTTTTTGGATGTATTACTTGGTTCTTCTCTATCCGCTTTTGGAACTTGATTTCTCTCCCAGTACTCTTTTGTCACAAACTTATCCCAGAGTAATCGCTCGGCAGAATGGGTTTCACTCGGAAAATTCCACTCTAATTTTAGGTCGCTACGAATTCCAACTATAATCACTCTTTCTCTCTTCTGAGGAACACCATAATTCGCTGCATTAATCAACCTGTATACAACATTATATCTTAATGCTGGGTGGTGGCCATGCGTATGAATTTTCTCTAAGCGTGCTAGATGATCCATCCACTTTTCTTTATCTCTTTTCTCAATCTCAGGATAGGTAAGTTGTAAAATAATATAATTAAAATAGGACGCAAAGGACTGTCTTAAAAGACCTTTTACATTCTCGAATACAAAGGCTTTGGGCATTAGTTCTCTAATTCCATTGATAGCAAATGGAAACATATCCCTTTTATCATGTTGACCTTTTGCCTTACCTCCTAATGAGAACGGCTGGCATGGAGGTCCTCCGCCTAACAAGTCTATGCCATGGAAATTCTGAAACTTGAAATCCCTAATATCCTGTTCAAAAATGTGCTGCTCAGGGAAATTAACACGTAAAGTATTACAGGCATCCTTATTGTATTCAAGGAGTCCAACATGCTCAAAACCAGAAAGCTTTAGGCCTTCTGCTAATCCACCTGCACCCGAAAAAATTTCCAGTGATTTCATGTGTTTAAAATTTTTCTGCACAGAGCATAATGCAGAACCCTCGATAGCTATCGGGGCTGCACCCATGTAACCGCTACGCTCTCGCATGATCTTTTTTAATCATTTCCTTGCGTGATATTATGATTAAATAAGATCATGCTCGTTTCATCTGTTATTCCATTTCGTAAAGTATGCAGCTATTTTTTCTTCAACTTCATTGCCATTAGGTGCTGCACCTAAACATTTATCAGCCCACGGCCTACCAGGATGAATGACATCCCATTCAGACTTTGCTTGATTATATCTACCTTTTCCTGGATCATGGTTTCCAAATCCATCAATTTCAGTATTCCAGATTGGTTTGTGGTATCTGATTAAAGCGGCTTCAACTGTTCCAATTAAGCTACTAGCTGTATCTTCCAGAATGATAAATCGACAGCGGAAGTCCTCTTCCAAGAGGTTTTTAGCATATCTAATACTTCTTGCATGCTCTTGTAGTCTTCTATGCAATTCATATGATTTCTTGCCAGAGTCAGTTTCTATTCGAGCTTGCCTCCAGCCTCTTGGGACAGCTTTCCCTACATAAATAGGAGCAGAAAATTCTACCTTATTCTTTTGGGATAGCAATTTGTATACATCACTCCCGCCTGTGTAATAAATGGCATAAACACCAGTGCCATGAAATTTTATCAAAGGAGGAAGTTTGAGCACTGGTGTACCATTAAAAAATCGAATAGTATCTTTGATTACCTGTTCCAAGACATCCGAAGTGTAAACATGTTCATCTCTGTTAAGCTCCCTATTCATTATTGCGAATATCGTTCTTTTTTTGCTTTACTGGCAAGGTACCTTTTACGCTCAGTCAAACTAAAAACACCCGCTTATCAGCCTAGAGCTGGCAAGCAGGTGTTATTGGTTTGGGGAGTTGATAGTTTGAGGGTTTGGGGGTTTGGGGGTTTGAGGGTTTGAGGGTTTAGGAGTTTAGGGATTACTGCATGTTGTAGTTGATGGTGACCGCCATTTTTGTTTTTACAGCACGACCGTTTTGCAAAGCGGGTGTCCAAGTCGGCATTGCTTTCACTGTTTGCATCGCATTCTTGGCTAACTCCTCATTAGCAGCTCCTTTTACGGTAGCGTTTCCGATGGTTCCGTCTGCGTTGACCGCAAATTGTACGGTTACAGTGCCTTCTATAGCTTGGTTCAAGGCATTGTCGGTGTACTGTGTATTTTCTTTTAAGTAGCTCTTTAATGCCTCTACGCCTCCTGGAAATTCAGCCATACGCGTTGGGCCAAAAGGGGAAGTAGTAGCGGTAGTTGGGGTTCTATCGGTGCTGGTAACTGCTGCGGTTACTTGGTCAAAATTGGGGGTGCTAGTTTGTGCTTGAGCAACAACGAAAGTAGCAGCAATGAATACAAAAGTGGCGATTAAGTTTTTCATGATTGTGGGTTTTTAAAAGCTAAAAGTTTAATAGGTTTCTTGTTAATTGTACACTGAGCGAAGTCGAAGTGTACAATACAAAGATGCAGGCCTTTTGGCCGTCTTGAATACACTATTGTTCCAGAATGGTGGACTTTTGTTTCAAACTGCTAGATGGGCAAAAAAAAGCGAGACCAACTGCTACTTAGAGCGTTGGTCTCACTGTTCAAAATTGGATTAATGGGGCTAAAGAGCGAGAAAATGTAATGTTTTCATTCTATGGGTTCTTTAGGGAATGTCTTTCATATACTAAACACCTTTTTAGAAAAAGGTAACCAACTTCCCGCCATTTTGAACTCTTAAGTCCGTACTTCATTACTATATTATCTATCTACAAATTCAATTAATTTTGGAGTTACTTCCCTATTTAGGTGCATTTATTGGGTCAATGCTCGAAGGCGAGATAGCTATTCTAACAGCACTTCAGAGTGCCAATTTGGGCCATACCAACTTCTTTGTGGTATTGGTCTTAGCTTTTTTAGGTACTCAAATCTTAGATTGGACGATGTTTCTTATTGGCCGCAACAATGGCCGTACCTATTTGCGTAAGCGCCCTAAACTACAGGCCCAAGTTAGTCGACTGCAACCCCAATTGGATCGGTATGGCAATGGACTCTTATTAGTCTATCGTTTTCTGTATGGCTTCCGATATGCTGTCACTCTTCTTTTTGGCCTTAGCACCATTTCCACCCAAAAATTTGCTCTGTTTAGCTTGCTTAGCACCACGCTGTGGCTTAGCATATTAGGTATTTTCGGACACTATTTGACTACTTGGCTAGGAATAGGCTAATCACTACCTTGCACATAGCGCAAGAAAATGAATCACTTTTATAAATAGCATGCAGCATGAGCAATATCGAAATTTTTGAAAATGAGCGGGCTTCCAACTACGACCAGTTCGTGGGGGTATGGATACCTGGCTATCAACGGCTCATCGATTTACTACCAAACCTAATCGGCCCTGCTGTGCCATCTAAACAAGATCAACTTTTGGTGGTGGGCGCTGGTACAGGTAATGAAATGAAAGCTATTGCTAAAGCTGACGCTGGCTGGAAGATAACAGGAGTTGACCCCTCCCCCGATATGATCAAAATCGCACGGACGAAGTTACACGCCTTTGCTTCCATCAGTTTATATGAGGGAACAGTAGAGCATCTACCTGCTACCACACTTTATGATGCAGCTACTTTATTCTTAGTCCTCCATTTTTTACCTGATGATGGTTCGAAATTAGCCTTACTCAAAAACATCAGTACTCGACTAAAGCCAAATGCTAGTCTGTACGTGCTTGATATTTTTGGAACACCTGAAGAAATGCATCATAATTTAGGTGTGTTGAAAAAATTTGTGCCAGCTCACCTCAGCTCTCACGAAGTTGACGAACGAATTGAGCGAATTAAACAAAAAATCCAGTACATCTCCGAAGCTCGTCTGACGGAACT
>JBCCRH010000121.1:0-14045 GCA_039208045.1 Bacteroidota bacterium | reverse complement strand
TCATCTCCTGCACAGATGCTGGATGGCGTATTAATTTGAATAATTGGAGTGCCGGTAACATCTTCTGTAAAGCTAATCAGCTGGGTGTATTGCCAGTAGCCCACTGAGCTAATACTTGGGTCAATAAAGGAGCTTAGCCATCGACCTTCCGGGTTAAAGAATCCATCGCAGCTATCTGCTTTCGCAAAAGCAGCGGGTATTGCATTGGTTTCATCATTATCGCGATCATAGTAAGTGGCTCCATTTGGGCGTACTAATACCCAAATATCTTCATCACCAGGTAGGCCATCGCAATCCTCATCACGACCCACCACTATAGGATTTGTACTTCCATCGTATTCACACCAGTTGAGCACAGTGAATGTCCGCTCCATTACTAGACATCCACCATCTAATACACTCAAGTATTCGTCTTCATAAGAGACGGCTAGTATATCACAATCGGATTCTCCCTCCACCATGACGCCATTAGCAACCGGTGTTCCGAAGGGCTGCTCTATATCTTTGGGAAATTTAATTCCATAATTACGCCCCTCATCTACTGGTGGATCAACAGAGCAGACATCCAACACATCAATGGCGGTGATGGTGCTTTCGCAAAATTCGTAGTTAGGCCCGCCTACGGTACCATCTGGCTGTACGGCATCGGGATTAAAGCGATCATCCCAAATGTAAATTTGTACGGGTACCAATCCTATATCATCACAAGTAAGGACAAGAGAACTTTGCGTACTATTAGGTAGTTCCCCCACTTTATTGATAGAAACGCTTAAATCTTGTCCGCAGAGATCAACAGGATTAGTGAGCAAGAGGTCACCTGCAAATATCTCTATCTTTCCTACGTCAAGGTCACCATCTCCATCAATATCTTCAGGCGGATCCAGGGGAGCAAAGGTTGCTGTTACATTCGCTATACATGTAGCAGCAGGTGGGCCACAGGGGGTTACTTCAATCACTTTATCAGCCAGTTGCTCTGGTTGTCCATCTACATTGACCGCTACTTCTACCCGATGGGAACCAATAGGGAAAGCGTACGGAACAGAAAAGTTGGGTGAATTACCCTCTAAATCAGCACCAGTAAACACTTCCTCTATGCTACCATCATTGTCTAAGTCAATACGTAACTCAACAGCGCTATTATCGAGCAATGGACAAGCTACTGCTGCAAAGTCGATAGTAGAAAAAAGCGGACAATCATCACTAGCACAAATGTTGGAAGGGGTAGTAATCTGGATGATTGGATCCCCGCTACCTCCGGTTATGGTGATAAACTGTGTATATTCCCAATATCCCACTGATTCGATTGTTGGATCTATGAATGAGCTTAGCCAATAACCAGTAGGATTAGCAAATCCATCGCAGCTATCTGCTTTAGTAAGTGCGGCAGGTATAGCGTTAGTTTCATCATTATCTCGGTCGTAGTAGGTACCTCCATCGGGGCGTACCATCACCCAGATATCCTCGTCGCCTGGTAGGCCATCGCAATCTTCATCGCGATCCACCACGATTGGGTCAGCATCTCCTCCGTATTCACACCAATTGACCACGCGGTAGGTGCGACTTAGGACTAGGCACTCCTCCCCAGCCACTGCCAGATATTCGTCCTCAAATGAAGCCGCTAGAATATCGCAGCCAGAGGCTTCCAGTACAATTTCTTCTGGAATGGGTATCCCAAAGGCCTGTTGCGTGTCTTGTGGGAACTTGATGGCATAGTTCTGCACATTTTCAATCGTTACTGTCTGGAATACTACAACAGCCGCGGGGCCTCCCAATGCGGGGTAGCTTACTTCAAATTGTCGGGTCAGCTGCCCTGCTCCACAGTCAAAATTATTTACTATTGGAGCTAACTCAACAGCCGACCCGCTAGCACATGGGAAATCGGGCAGCCCCACTAGTTGTTGAAGCTGCGAAATATTATTGGGATCAAAATTTGCCGGCAAATCTTGGCAGGACGTATTAACAAGAGCAGGACAGTCCACCACTTCTATGATGCTCTCGCACTCTGCCACCGTCCCGCAATTGTCGCTAACGCGGAAAATAAAATTGTACACTCCCGCTGAAAAAGGTAGCGGCGTACCATTGGCAGGTATGTCCGTATAATCTTGTCCATCGAAAGAATATTCGAAGGTTAGCAAGGTATCTGCGCAAGTGGTGGCGGCGATGGGTCCATTGACGTAAACGTCAGCACTGCACGTTCCTACATCAGCGCAAAACCGCTGTGTGGGTGGACAGGTAAGGGTAATCTCTGATTGAGCAGTACTCCAGGTACTTGCACAGCAGAGGATTAATAAGAATAATTGCTTGATAAACATGTTAACTATTTCTTTCATGAGACTTTATTTTTCTTGATACAAAAATGTACCAATTCAGCCCCTTACACAAAGACAATTAATGGCATTTGTAAAGAAATAAATGCTATAATTCCATTTTAAATCATTAATTTCAACACATTCATACATAATTTGTAAAACAAATATATTTTTTAATAAATTAATGAAAAACACGCTATTAGTCGATTTAATGCTAAGTCTAGATAATAAAGAGCGACGGATGCTAACGAAGGTCGTCCGTTCGCCTTTTTTTAATCGGCGAGCAGAAGTAACCAAGCTCTATGACTACCTTGATGAGTGCTTGTGGCAGAGCAATGTGATCCCGAGTAAAGAACAAGCATTTAGAAAACTATTTGGCCCTGAGCCGTATGCAGATAATAGAATGCGGGTTTGCATGAGTTATCTTTTAAAGTTAATCGAGCAGGCGCTCATTCAGCAGTCCTTTTTTGCAGATGAAACAACGGTCAGAACCCGACTCACCCAAATCTATCGCCAGCGGCAACTGTACAAGCAATTTGAGCGCGCCTACCGATCAGCTGAATCGGTATTGCATAGCAACCCTCATCACAATGCAGAATACTATGAGAAAAGCTATCAGCTACAGCTAGAACAGTATAACTACCAAGCTTCACGCAAGCGGGTCAATGCGCTAAATTTACAAGAAATCAGTAATACGCTGGATATTGCTTACCTGAGCCAAAAGTTACGCCAGACGTGCTATGCCATTTCGCACCAAGCGGTATATAACACAGAGTACGATTTTGGTATGCTTCCTGAATTACTAAAATATGTCGAGCGAAAAACATTGACAGCGGTTCCAGCTATTGCTGTTTATTACCACTGTTATTTCACCTTGCGTGGCCCTGATGCTGCCCAGCATTTTGCTTCCTTCAAACAGCTTATTTTCGACTATGATGGTAATTTCCCAGATGGGGAAATACGCGACCTGTACCTCTTTGCGATCAATTTTTGCTTGCGCGACTACAATGAAGGCTCTAAAGCATATGTTACCGATTTGCTCGACCTGTACCGCAACGGCTTAGAAAAAGGATATCTACTGACCGAAGGGCAGCTTTCTCGTTTTACCTACCAGAATGTTGTTACGCTGGGTTTAATCGTAAAAGAGTACGACTGGGTGGCCTATTTTTTGGATACCTACACCCGAAAGCTAGAGCCTGCCTTCCGCGAAAGCATGCACAGCTTTTGCCTTGCCCGTTTGGCTTATAGCCAAAAAAATTATGACCATGCGCTGGGCTTGCTCCAACAGGCTAACTACAAGGACTTACTGCTCAACCTGTCGGCAAAAACAGTGATGCTCAAGATTTTCTTTGAGCTGAATCACTTCGACTTACTCGAAGCACACCTAGAGGCAATGCGAGCCTTTTTGCGCCGCAAAAAGGTAATGGGCTATCACAAGGAGAATTATCTCAATACCATTAAAATGACGCGGAAAATATTAGAACTGCCCCTTTTTGACAAGGAGGGTAAGGAGAAATTGAGGCAAGAGGTGGAAGCTGCAAAGTATATCGCAGAGCGGGAGTGGTTGCTGAGTCAGTTGTCCTCTGCTTGAGGGTAGGATCAAAAAAAGCCGCGTCATCCAGACGCGGCCTCTCGCTAATAACAAATCATAATCTCATGAAAAAATAAGACGACCTAATTCTTAAAAAACAAATTTAATATCTTGAAAGTTCCTTTTTTTCTATTTTTTTAAAGGGAGGCCCCTTGCCGCTTTTAAGGCAAGGAACCATCAGTCTATGGGATTATGATTATCGTATGAATAACTTACCGCTGCCGATCAATTGTCCTTCAGATACAAGTTTAAAAATGTAAACTCCGGCTGGTAAATTATCACGAGTAACCACAAGTAAATTTCCATTGTACTGTCGTTGCTGAACTACTCTTCCCGTCATATCGAACATACTGAAGCTCAGCTGATTGAAGTCCTTGCCTTCCAGTTGAATCACTGTGGACTCATTAAACGGATTGGGCAGAACTTTTATTGTTGTTACCTCCTGATTTGGAACATATGTCGTACTGATGATGCTTCCAGTATCTAAGCACATCTGTGCTGGATCAGGATTCAACAAATCTTCACAGTCTACAGTATGTAGCACCGTGTTGGTCTGTTGAGGTACTTGATAGTCAAAAAAGACAGCAGCACTGTTTTCGATGATCGTCCCAATCGGATTATCCGGTTTTTGGGCAATTCGGAATTTTACGAATCCTTGGGTCGAAGCCTCCGCTGTGCTGCTGCCTGGTAAGAGCGTAATATCAGTAAAGGTGAATTTTAATACCCCAGAATCATACACCTCAAACTCATATGGATGGCTGCTCGCCCCCGGAGTGATTGATGTAATATCTAAGTTTGGCGATAGGGTATCTCGAATCACCACTCTACTGATTGTATCAGTTCCGATATTTCTAAAGAATAAATTGTATGTAATATCGGTATTAGGGGTAATGGAACCGAAGTCTCCATACCCTTTGGGATAGCCTCTCAAAAGTATTGGCGTCTCGGAACTGATAATTTCTTGTACATCTGTTGATATAGTGGGTTCCTGATCGTCTTCAGGAAACATCGTTACAAATCCTGTTGAAATGTCTTCGCTGCCATTATCTCCTTCTACACATCCTTCTATTGCCACCGTACGGAAGTTACTACTTGGGTGACCTGGTGATTGCTCTGCAATAATACGGTAGGTGGAGCCATCGTTTGGAAGACCAACTTGTAGCATTTCGGAAGACTCTAGCTCATTATAACTTCTGATAAATACGATAATATCGTCTTGAGTAACAATATAATCTAGCTCTTCTCCCTCATCGAGGCTCAGGTCAGATCCAAGATTTGTTACGACAAATTTTACAGAATCTACAGCACACCAACCATTTACTCCAATATTAGCACCATCCCAATTAGGGTCGGTCGGGATACAGATGGTATCCGGAAAAATTTGTGCTTTAGCGAAAGCTGACTGACCCGATGCAATACCACTACAGGGAAGGGAAGTGTAGATCTCGAAACTTCCACATTCGTTAGAAGCCACATTCCCAATTGGGAATAAATATAAACTGTCAGTGATCGTTGGGGTAACTCCCAGGCTGTTGTCCAAATATGTTAACTCTTCATCTAATATCACTTCTATGTAAGCTCCCAGAGCTGGTGCAGTACCCAGATTACAATAATCGACTGAGTAATCAATATCTGAACATACTGCTAAGAAAGGAGTAGAAATATCGACCTCCATGTACGGACAATCAATGCCCTCAAAAATTGGAAAATCTAGATTGGTAGTATCGTAAAACTCTGTGACTGAAATATTATTGTAACTCTCGATACAAGGCTCCCAATAATCATTAATAGATAATACTGACAATTCATAAGTACCTGTGTCCACTAAAATCTCATATCTTCCATTCGCATCAGAAGCAGCAAAATAAGTCAAATCTTCACTCTTAGCCTCTATCAACCATCCTTCTAGCAACTCTTCTCCAAGATCATACCCACAATCTGTACCGCCATCGTCCACAAATATTCTTCCTCTTAAAATACTACTTAGTGTATTTCCATTACCATCCACTTTCATTAGGATGAGGTCGTTAAAGCTAGCACCAACTAGGGCGTTGTATCCAGTTACAATAAACCCTCCATCTTGCGTTGCAGCAATTCCGCTGATATCCTCTAATTGATCTTCTCCTCCAAGGTGTCTATTCCACATCAAATCACCATCTGGTGAAAACTTGCTTAGCAACAGATCACCATGCTGTACCAAATCAATAAATCCAGCCGTAACAATAGAGCCATCAGCTAATACTACACCAGCTCTGATCTCTTCGCGCTGCTCCCCTCCAAAACTAGTTGCCCACAATTGCTCACCAGAAGAATCAAATTTCCCAACGTAAGCATCTATCTGATCAAAGTTGGCAACAATGGCTTCTCCTTGGTGCCCGACAACGAGTAATTCATTATCTGCTGTTTTTTGAAGATCAAAAACACGATCTTCCAGGTAAACTCCCTCAAAAGTTTCGGATATCCTCTTAGACCAGACTTGCTCACCTGCTGCATCCACTCGGATAAGCATGATATCCGTATCCTTGTTGGTAGTCGGCGCGTCAGGGTTATCAAAGTTTGCAGCAAGTATGAGATCGTCATCAATCGTTACGATTCCTACACCTAGTTCATCTGTGTCTTCGAAAAGCTGGTAAACGTATCTTTCTAGTGGTTCTCCAGCCTGACTAACCTTCTGTACTAGTATATCATAGTCACCGCTGGCATTCATTGTGCGACCAATTATAGCAAATCCGCCATCATTAGTTGGCACAATGGCACTTGCCCGCTCCTCTTGATCTACATCAATCACGCGGCTCCACTCTTGCTTACCTTCCTTAGAAATTTGTAATAAATAGATGTTCGGCGCGTCGCCAAATGCTTGTTCAATGTCCCCTACAATAAGCACACTGCCATTGGGTAGCTCAATGGCATCGGCTGCATTTTCTTTAATTCCTTCGTCGAAGACATCTGACCAGATTTCTGTGCCATCCACATCGGTGCGGACTGCATAAATATCAAAGTCATTGTCTTCGCCAAAAGATTCGCTAATTCCTATTGCCAAGTAGCCTAAGTCACGCGTCTGAAGTACTACTCGGCCTTCGTCGGTTTTTCCGGCACCATAGGTGAAATCCCACCCCTGAGCCTGCATATTTAGAGACAACAACAGCGCTATCACTGCTAATGACAGTTTACTAAGAAAAAAATAGCATGAATTGATAGCTTTGGTCGTCACACCCATTATTATGGCGTTTGTCTCGTTTGTTTTTGAATACATTACAAAAATGTTATGCTTTGATTAGGAAAACAATGACAAAAAAAGGCATTTGTTGACAAAAAATGATAATTTTAAGAGTCATAATCTTTTTAAGATACTGACTATCAAATTTTTAACCAACAAATATTGTTTACAAAAAATAGCCTCATTCATATGCAAGACAGTCAATTATTCTCAATTTTAAGAACGCTCTCTAAAAAAGAAATACGCGACCTTAAGAAATGGCTGTCCTCGCCCGTACACAACCAACGGGATGATGTGCTGCTATTATTCGAGTATTTAATCGTTGGGAATCGTCTACATGAGGAAAAATACCTTAAAAAAGAACGAGTTTTTTCTAAACTATTTCCCAAGCAAACGTTTGATGATGCTCGGCTGCGACAAGTCAAGCACTTCCTTTTGAAATCGGTAGAAGAATTTCTGATCTACCAAGAATTGCGTGAAGATCAAGTACGATCAAAATTAGCACTAGCTAGTGTGTATCGCAAGCGAAAACTAGAAAAGGCCTTTCAGAAGACAATGAAATCAGCCCAGTCAGCACAAGAACAGTTTCCGCATCGGAATGAGCACTTTTTTCATAATGCCTATTTACTCCATCAAGAGCAGTTCAAGTTTCAAAGTGAACAACAACGAATGATCGAAAACAATCTTCAAGACGTTTCTGATTCTTTGGATACGATGTTCTTAGTAGATAAATTGAGACAAGCTTGCCTGATGTTGGCACACCAGAAAGTATTCAAAACAGAGTTTGAAATTGGCCTGCTACAAGAAATTCTAAACTACATAGAGTCAAAGCAAATACTTAATATTCCTGCTATTGCCATTTACTACTATACTTACAAAACGACAGTAGAGAAAGACAACCCGAGTCACTTTGAAGCCCTAAAGAGCGAATTGAAGGCTCACATTCAGTACTTTCCAACAGATGAACAGCGCGACATCTACCTCTTAGCAATCAACTATTGCATAGGTCGTATCAATGTGGGAGAACGCCCATTTATGCGCGAAGCTTTTGAGCTTTTCCGGAAAGGTATGGAGCAGATGATTCTGATCGAAAATGGAACGCTAAACCGTTTTACCTTTCGAAATATCGTCAACTTAGGTACCATTCTGAAAGAATTTGATTGGATCGAGCGTTTTATAGCGCGCTATCAGCAATACTTACTGCCTAAATACCGCCAGAATTTTGTTCACTTTTCTAATGTCCTCCTACATTATGGACGAGGTGATTATAACGAGGCGAGACGATTACTTTCTCAGTTCGATTATGATGATGTGCTAATGAATATGAATGGCAAGATCATGCTTATCAAGATGTACTATGAGCAAGAAGAGATTGATGCGCTGGAATCCCTCCTAGAAAGTATGCGCAACTATGTACACCGTAAAAAAGTAATTGGCTATCACAAGAGTATCTACAGCAACCTTATTCGCTACACCCGCCGCTTGGTAAGAGTAAACCCCTATGATAAAGCTCAGAAAACGAAGCTCCGCAAGGAAATAGAAGGAGCTAATCCACTGCCCGAACGCGCTTGGTTGTTAGAGCGCTTGGAGGCCCTATAGTCTACCCCCGATTCTTTATGTCATCCAGATACCGATTCAATTCCACTTCATCATACACCAGCACTTCTCGTGCTTTGCTGCCCTCGCTCGGCCCTACGATCCCCAGCGCTTCCAACTGATCCATGATGCGCCCTGCCCGGTTGTAGCCTAGCTTGAGGCGCCGCTGAATCATCGAAGTAGAGCCGTGTTGGTTTTGCACAATAATGCGTGCCGCATCTTCAAACATATCGTCGAGGTCAGAAAATTTCAGGCCAGTGGTGCCGTGGATTTCGTCATCGCCATGAAATTCTGGGAGGAAATAGGGTTCTGGATAGCCTTGCTGCTGAGCAATAAAATCGATGACTTGCTCTACTTCAGGCGTATCGACGAAGGCACCTTGCAAACGGATCGTTTCACCGCCAACAGATAGTAGCATGTCCCCTCGACCAATCAGCTGATCGGCGCCCCCTCCATCTAGAATGGTACGCGAATCGACTTTTGCTGTTACCTTAAAGGCAATACGTGCAGGGAAATTCGCCTTAATGACCCCCGTAATGATATTGACTGATGGGCGCTGCGTGGCAATAATCAAGTGAATACCCACTGCCCGTGCTAATTGTGCCAACCGACCAATCGGTAGCTCTACCTCTTTACCTGCCGTCATAATTAAGTCCGCAAACTCATCAATCACCAATACAATAAAAGGCATAAAATGATGGCCATTATTTGGATTGAGGCGGCGCTTGACAAATTTTTCGTTGTATTCCTTAATATTTCGGGACGATGCTTTCTTCAGTAAGTTGTAGCGGTTATCCATCTCAATACAAAGGGAATTGAGGGTGTGGATCACGCGGTTCGTTTCGGTGGTAATGGGTTCGTCCTGCCCTGGTAGGTAGGCCAAAAAGTGCTGTTCTAGCTTAGAGTAAGGGAAAAGCTCTACCTTCTTGGGGTCAATAAGCACTAACTTCACCTGTGAAGGATGCTTTTTGAATAGCAATGACATCAAAATAGCATTGATACCCACCGACTTACCTTGCCCTGTTGCCCCTGCTACTAGCAAGTGGGGCATTTTTGCCAGATCGGCTACAAATACTTCGTTTGAAATGGTTTTACCTAGGGCAATGGGCAAATCCATCTTGGCGCGTTTGAATTTATCCGAAAGGAGGACTTCTCGCATCGACACCATTTGCTTTTTCTTATTGGGCACCTCGATACCAATAGTTCCTTTACCAGGAATTGGCGCGATGATACGTATGCCCAAAGCAGCCAAGCTCAGTGCAATATCATCTTCTAAGTTCTTGATCTTAGAAATACGCACCCCAGGGGCAGGCACAATCTCGTAGAGGGTGACGGTTGGCCCAATGGTTGCTCTAATCTTGGTAATCTCAATCTTATAGTTGAGGAGCGTCTCAATAATCTGATCCTTGTTTGCCTCTAACTCTTCGCGATCGATCTCTACTTTTTGGTCGGAGTAATCTTTGAGCAGTGGCAACACTGGATGTTCATAGGAGGATAGATCCAGCGTAGGATCATAGGGCTCCGAGTGGTTGACGTTTTCTTCTTGTATGCTTAGCGCGGGTTCTGTACTGCCGCTGCTTGCGCCAGGTTGCCCTTCGGTGGGTTTAATCTCTAGTGAGGTATCGCCTGCTTTGAGAGGCGTGGCTTTAGAAGGCTTTCGTTCTTCAGGCAGTTCAAATTGAAGTTGCTCGCCTTTGTCAACTTTCTCGCCAGGGCGCAAGGTAGGCACGGACTCTGAAGGTGCTTCAGCTGACGGAATAGCTGCTGCTGGCTTAGGTTTGGTAGATTCGTTGCGGTTGGCGCCTGGCCGCAGCGTGCCGATGGGCTTACTTTCAGTAGCAGGCTTTCTTCTGCTAGTGCGTCCCCCAACCAAGTCATTGAAATAGCCTTGCACATCCGATACGGCAGACTGGGGCGTCATTTCGTTAAAATTGGGATTAAAATTCCATACGATCGTCCCGATCAGGATAAACAGGAACAAGACAATCATCCCCGCCGTCCCTACAAAATCGTGCAGCCAATCACACACTCCCTCTCCAAAAGCACCTCCCCAAGGGAAGATGGAAGTAGGGAAGATAAATTCTAAAAAGACCGAGCTAATAATAAGCGCTAATACCGCATAACGCAGTACCCGCACATGCTGCTTCAGTGGCCGACGCTGAATAAGACCTAAGCCAACATTTACCAACAGGTAGATAAAAATAAAGGAAGGCAATCCAAAGCCCCAGTAGAAAAACATATTAGACACTATTGCGCCCAAGCGCCCCAACCAATTGGCCATTTCGAGATCGCTTTGCAGCAACAATCCCCAGGAAAAGCGCAGTACTCGATCCTGATCGGTCTGCCAGGTAAAGAGGTAGGATAGAAAAGCAATAGATAAGTAGAAAGCAAGAAATAGACATAAAATCCCAAATAATTTCGGAACCCGCTCGTCGTTTATCCCCAATCTGAGATTAAGTTGCCCTTTCTTTTTTCGCTTCTTTGCCATAGATTTTAGAGTCTAATGAAGTCGTTTTGTCTATAGGTTGGCTACAAAAATAACCAGAAAAAGATGTAATAGCGAACAAATTAGATAATTTAGCGATCAGCTTGTAAGCAATTCATTGACTGTGGGTAACCCATTTGCGTATCTGATCGAGCTTCAAAGGAGCCAAAAATAAGGGCTTACCGCAAGAAAACGGGGAGAGTGAATTAGATTTTAACATCTAGAGGCGCGTTTAATGCGCTGATTATATTACTTTTGTGCATTAGTTCAAGTAGATAAATGACCATTTTTAACAAAAAAAACAATGGTCGTCAGTAAAGGTATAGGTTAGGTAATTAATAACCGAACCCACGAAATGGCCTTCTGGTAGCGCATACTTCAGCAAATGTGGTATTTCGTGATGAGGTTCTAGATAGCAGCTTGGCTGCACCTTATTCCTCAACTAAAAACAGCAACTATGCTAACGTTGAAACCTATTGACAGGAGGACAGGACTAACAAGAGAGTCATTTGCACATGAATACCTGGCTTATCATAAGCCAGTCGTTTTTACAGACTTAATGGATCCTTGGCCCGCCAAAAAGAAGTGGACCATTGAGTGGTTTAAATCCGAGCATGGAGATTTGCAAGTACCTGTCTTCTCTGGTAATTATTCGAAGCCGGGGAAGAAATATATGTCCCCAGAAAAAGTCATCCCATTCAAAGAGTACTTAGAAATACTAGAATCAGGGCCTACTGACTTACGCATGTTTTTGTTCAATATCTTTAGGCATGCCCCAGAATTAGGTAATGACTTCTCTTCGCCCACCATCATGGATGGTTTTATCAAAGATTTTCCATTCATGTTCTTCGGAGGGGAGGGCTCCAAAGTAGCACTGCACTATGATATTGATCTGGCGCACGTATTTCTAAATCAGTTTCATGGCAGAAAGCGCGTAGTATTATTCCCACCGGAGCAATCGCGGAATATTTACCACCACCCATTTACCGTAGCAAGCTATATTGATGTAAATACTCCAGATTATGATCGTTTCCCTGCTCTAAAAAATGCTTGGGGCTACGAAACCACCTTAAATCCTGGGGAGACCATATTTATGCCAAGTGGCCATTGGCACTACATCGAATATACTGATGGGGGCTACTCTATTGCCTTGCGTGCCAACGAATCGTACGTACGTCGCGCAATGGGCTTGTTCAACATTGCTCGCCACTACGTGGTAGACAAAGGCATGAACCGCTTGATGGGGGCCGACTGGCGTCGTATCAAAGAGCAAATGGCGAAGCGCCGTGCCGAAGAATATGCATAACACATCCTATTAAATAACTATCGTAAGAGGCTAGTCATACCGACCAGCCTCTTTTCATTTCAACCCAACTCATCATGGAAATTGCCGTAGAAATCAGCATGTATCCCCTTACGGGTACCTATATTCCGCCCATCCAGGCTTTTATCGATGGCCTCCATACCAATCCTGCATTGAGCGTAAGCACCAATAATATGAGTACCCATATCTATGGCCCCTATGATGCGGTAATGGAGCTGTTGCAAAAAGAAATCAAACCCGTCTTCGAACAGGATGATACGGTAGTGATGGTCATCAAAATGATTAACAAAAACCTGGAAAAAGCGCACTAATGTTTACACCTACCATGCTGCAACGCCTCCGGCAGGATACGCCTGGAGCCAATAACGTACTCCATTTTAACAACGCTGGAGCAGCGCTTCCGCCACGCCCGGTTGTGGAGGCTATGACCGCCCATTTAGAGCTAGAGGCGCACCTTGGAGGGTATGAGGCCGCTGCCGCTAAAAGGGAGGACATCCAGGCTTTTTACACGAGCCTCGCTACCTTACTCAATACGCAGTCTAAAAATATCGCCTATACCCCCAGCGCTTCTTTCTCGTTCAATGCAGCACTCAGTGCGATCCCGTTTGAGCGAGGTGACGTCATTGTCACGACCTTGAATGACTATGTTTCTAATCAGATTGCCTTTTTACAACTTCAGCAGCGCTTTGGCATACGCATCCAACATGCCGCCGACCAGCACAGTGGTGGAGTTGACTTGGAGGATATGGCAAAGCAGATTCAGCGACACCGCCCCAAATTAGTTGCAGTCACGCATATTCCGACCAATTCTGGCTTAATACAAGAGGTTGAAGCAGTCGGAAAAATATGTCGAGAGCAAGGTATCTGGTACCTGGTGGATGGCTGCCAATCGGCAGGGCAAGTACCTGTTGACGTAGAGGCGATGGGCTGTGATTTTTATACCGCTTCGATGCGGAAATTCCTGCGCGGGCCCAGAGGGGCTGGCTTTTTATACGTTTCTGATCGGGTGCTAGATGCGGGTTTGGAGCCACTATTTATGGATTTGCATAGTGCTAATTGGCCTTCTAATCATACCTACAAAGCCAAGCCCACTGCCCAACGCTTTGAGCTGTGGGAACGCTCTTATGTGAATCTCTTAGGTAGTGCTGCCGCCATACAATATGCCCTCGACATAGGAGTAGAAACCCTCTCTGCTCGACTCTGCCATTTAGCCGTAAAGGCTAGAGAACAATTTAGCGCCCTACCAGGCATACGCGTATTGGATAAAGGGGACAAGTTGGGTGGCATTGTAACGCTAGCAATAGCAGGCTGGCAACCTACAGCGCTACACCAAGCGTTGCAAGCTCAAAATATTAATACCTCTATTGCTTACCATGAGTCGGCTCGATTTGATTTTGAGGAGAAGGGCGTGGAATGGGCACTGCGGGTGTCGCCGCATTATTATAATACTGGAGAGGAGATAGAGCAGGTGGTATTGGCGCTGAAATCGCTGTAGTGCCTAGATACTAATCACCAATCCGAAT
>JBCCRH010000120.1:0-14066 GCA_039208045.1 Bacteroidota bacterium | reverse complement strand
CAGAAGGCGGCACAGGCGTAGGCCTAGCCCTAAGCAACGAACTAGCCCAACTCCTAAAAGGCGACTTAACCGTAAAAAGTACCTGGGGACAAGGCAGCACCTTTACCCTTACTTTTCCCGCAGCCATAGCACCAAGCGAAGCCCCACACGGCAATCCAGACCCCACCCCCCCGTCCTCCTTTCCCCCGTCCTCCCCAACCCCTCAATCCCCAAACTCCCAAACTCTTCAACCCCCATCCTCCCCAACCCCTCAACCCTCCAACCCCCAAACCCCTCAACTATTAATCGTCGAAGATAATCAGGATATGCAAACGCTACTTACGGATTTGTTAGAAGAGCATTATCAACTGAAAGTAGTAAACAATGGACTGGAAGCCTGGCAACTCCTACAAGAGCACCCAGATTTTGCGGCCCAGCTCCATCTCATCCTTGCCGATATTATGATGCCCGAAATGGATGGCTATACGTTACTGGATAAGCTGAAGTCAGATGAGCAATTGAGCCGCATTCCGGTAGTGATGCTAACCGCCCGCGCTGCCGAAGATGATAAGTTGAAGGCCTTGCGGATGGGAGTGGACGATTATTTAATTAAGCCTTTTTCTACCGACGAACTGCTAGCAAGAGTAAGCAATCTGATCCAGAACTACTATCAGCGCAAGCAGTTTCTAGCAATAGAAAATACTAACAGTAGTATACCGGAGCAACAAGCTACCCCCTCTGCCGATCAGCTATGGCTCGAAAACTTAGAGCGACTCATTACTAATGCTATTGATAAAAAAATAGACCTTTCTGCTACCTATTTAGCCTCCCAAATGGCGCTGAGTGATCGACAACTGCGGCGGCGTATCCAAGCGGCTACGGGCCTCAACACCAATACCTATATTGCAGAAATTAAATTGCAAATGGCTCGAAGATTACTTGAAGATAAGACCTACCGAACCATTGCCGAAGTAGCCTACGCAACGGGCTTCAATACACCGAGCTATTTTACTAAGCGCTACAACCAGCGATTTGGCAAAGCACCAAAGGATTATTTTATGAGCTAGACGTCTTACTTACACTGATTTTGTCCGTTCTGTTCCTGTTTTTGTCCGAATTGTTCACCTCTCTTTCTCCCATCTTCACGGCAGTGAATTACTCGTCTTTCAAGGTCTCAAAAACACCTATATTATGATAAGCTTCACAAAGTCTCTTGCAATAGGTATATACCTATTCTTTATTGCCATGGCACACTCCCTGCACGGGCAAGTCCTCAGTGCCGACGGGCAAACCTATGAGATTAATTTTAATGGCAGCTTCCAAGAATTTACCATACCAGATGCCGCTAATTTGAATGGCAATAACTTTGTCACGTTTTTTGCAAAGGGGGCTGATGGCGGAAAGCGGAAAAGTGGACTACAGGTAGGTAAAGGAGGAGGAGGCGCCAAAGCGACTGGTACATTTGAAGTTGGAACGTTCCCAGGTGAGCTAAAACCTGGAGCCCGAATCCGCTTTATTGTAGGCGAAAAGGGGACTAGCAATAGATCTGGCAGGATAGCAGGTGCTGGTGGTGGTGGTGGATCAGGCATTATTTATACCGAAGCTACAGATGATAGTGGGATTACCTGTACTACGGTTTCTACTGATCTAGCCGACGCAGCTAGCTGCTGGGTGCTTTTAGTTGCTGGTGGTGGCGGCGGTGGTGCTTTTGGTTCAGGACTCGTTGTATTTAACGGGAAAAATGGACGTGATCAAGAAAGTGGAGGTGATGGCGAAGGAGACGCCGGAGGGAATGGTGGAAGCAATGGAAATGGAGGTAGTGCAGCAAATGTTAACGCCGGTAGTGTTCGAGGGGGCGGTGGTGGTGGTGCCAAAACATCTGGTACCAATAATGGATCACCCAACCAGGCAGGGAGGAGAGGTAAATTCACAGGAGGGGAAGGTGGAAATAATCAGGAAGATGGTCGTAGAGGTGGATTTGGATATGGCGGTGGCGGTGGTGGTGCCGACTTTTGTCTCTTTGATTGTGTGGCAGGTGCTGGTGGTGGCGGGGGCTACTCCGGCGGTGGTGGTAGTGACGAAGATGGTGCTGGTGGCGGCGGAAGTTTTGTAAATGCACTCGCTGTATTATCCGAAAAGGAAGATGGCAGACGCGATGGTTCTCCCGACAATGGCCGTATCACCTACCAATTTGAAGAAGAAGTAACGACCGTCTTTGCCAAATGTAAAGAGATAGAGGTCATACTCCAAAATGGTACAGCCACCATTGTCCCAAATGACGTTGATAATGGTAGTATCGTAGAACCTGGAGAATCGATCGGTCTTCAGGTTTTTGCTGATTTTTTCAGCACTTCCAGAACCTTTACCTGTGCGGATATAGGAGAAAATACCATTCCTTATGCGATTGTAAGTACGAGTGGATTTTCAGATGCCTGTACGGCCATTGTAGAAGTAATTGATGGAGATGCACCTATACTCACGTGCCCTAGTGGTACCATTCAAGGTAGTACTACGTTGACTCAGCCTTTCCTTTTAGACCCAACGACTATCGGTGTAATGGCTGTAGATGCTTGTGGTGGTTCCGTTGAACTGTATCTCGAAAATGATGCGTTTACCTGTGCTGACCTCGGCATAAATACGGTCACTATTTTTGGAGAAGATGAGAGTGATAATACCGGCAGTTGTGATATAACGCTACAACTTTTCCCAGGTAATCAAGGACCAAGTGTTACCTGCCCCTCGGATATAACGGTTAATATTGGAAACGCTAACAATTGTCCGGCTATAGTCACAGCAGATCAACTTGAGCCAACAGTTACTGGTAATTGTAGTACCGAACTTACTTACGAAATAGCGAATAGCGATGGCGATGTATTCGCTACCGGTACCGGTGCTTTAGGTAATACTTCATTTCCTCTAGCAACTAATACGGTTACCTATATATTTGGCGCCAATAACTTAGTTAACCCAAGAACTTGCTCCTTTACCGTTTCATTGAGCGGCCAATTCTTTGATGACTCACTATTATCATGCGATGATGACAGAACCATTAATCTAACAGAAGAGGACGGCTGTTCGTTGACTAGGCCTGAAAACTTGTATATACCCCAATTTTTTGCTTGTTTTGAATCCGTAGAAGGTAGGGTTACCTACACCGATCCGGATGGCGTGGTCACTACAGAAGGGCCCTTCGATGGCCTTAATCCAGGGGATCGTGAATTTGGCATTGGTGTTTCGGAGCTAACGTTCACGGCGAATTATGGAACCTTATCGGAAACCTGCTCTTTCACTATAACTATAAATGATGCCCCGCCCATTGCGCGATGCAAAGACCTTACGCGAACCCTCGGGCCTAATCAATGCAGCGTTTCTATCCCATTTGCGGATTTTGATGACGGCTCCAGCGACAACTGTGGCCCTATTGAATTTTTGATTCCTGGATTTATCGATTGCAGTAGTGGGACGTGCGTCACGATAATCCCACAAACTTCTGCCTTTTTAACTGGGGCAGGGGAACACATTGTCTCATTTTCTGTAAGGGATGAAAATGGAAATATATCCCCCTGCACCCAAACCGTAACCGTAATTGATGAAACGGCGCCACAAGCTATTTGTAAAAACATCACAGTGCCATTGGGTGCCAATTGCGAAGCAACAGTTATGAGTAGTGCGCTAGATGGCGGGTCTACCGATAATTGCGTAAACTTCCTTTCTTTTGAGCTGGAATATACCGATTGTAGTGGTGGTACTCCTTGTGTGGATTATGCTGGTGTAACAACGGCAACTTTTACAGAAGTTGGAGTGCAAAACGTAATACTTATCGTAAGGGATGAAGGAGGAAATACAGATCAATGTAGTGCAACCATTACCTTGGTTGACGATACTGCACCACAAGTAAATTGTAAACATTCGACCGTCCAGCTTGACGAAAATGGCCAATACATCCTGACTGAAAGTGATGTATTCGATGGAGGAAATGACGATTGTGGAGCGGTCAACTTTGTCAGCTTAGATATTGAAACTGTAAATTGTTCGAATACAGACAGTCCGGTTAATGTAACCGTTACCGCTGCGGATGAAAATGGAAATCCAGCCACCTGCATGGCAGTGGTAACCGTAGAAGATAATACGCCTCCCTTCATCGATTGTGCGGGAACAATAGTAGCACTAGATGCCAACGGAACAGCTACCATACTAGCTAGTGACCTGAATGATAATAATGGAAGCACTGATGCCTGCGGCCCACTGACCTTCAGCTTTGATGAAGCAGGATTGGAGACTACGCTCACAGTGGGATGTGAAGACTTGGGAATACTTTCCGATTTTGTGTACGCGACGGATGCCAATGGGAATACGAGTTCTCCCTGCCCAGTAAGTATTGGTATTAAGGATGAAATAGCACCCCAGCCAGTGTGTAATGCTGTTACCGTAGCGTTGGATGAAAGCGGCAGCTACACGTTTTCTGCTATCGATATGCTAGTTGGAGGTACAGATAATTGTGGAACGGTCAATTTTGTTTCGGCAAGTCCGGCTAGTGCAAGCTGCTCGGATATTGGCACCCCACTTACCGTTTCGGTTACGGTTAATGATGGTAATGGCAATATGGCGTCCTGCGATGCAACCGTCACAGTAGTGGATGATACGCCTCCCTTCATTGATTGCGTTGGAAAATTAGTGACATTAAATGCACAGGGAGAGGGCACGCTTCAAGCCAGTGAATTGAATGACAATAACGGCAGTACAGACGCTTGTAGTGATGTGACCTTTAGCTTTGATGAGGCAGGTTTAGAGACGACACGTACATTTACTTGTGATGATTTAGGAGGGTTCACGGATGTGGTCTATGCTACGGACGCCAGCGGCAATGTTAGTACTCCCTGTTCAGTAGCTATCATCGTGGGGGATGAAGTGAAGCCACAAGTAAGCTGTACAAATGCAACGGTGCAGTTGGATGAAAATGGTACTGGAGCTATTTCTATTTCCCAAGTAGGGAGCGCGACAGATAATTGCAGGATTATTTTGGAGACGGTAAGCCGTATGAATTTTGGTTGCGAAGATATAGGCAATATTTCAGTAACCTACACTGCTGTGGATGTGGTTGGTAATAGCTCAGAATGTACGGCGCAAGTTACAGTGATAGATAATATACTACCTATGCCTACATGCAAAAATACTACGGTACAGCTGGACGCAAACGGGCAATATACCCTAACAGAAATGGATGTGCTTAGTGGAGGCATGGCCAATTGTGGCGTTGTCAATTTCGTAGAGGTCGTGCCGGCTTCAGTTGACTGTGCTAGTCCGACTAACATAACAGCTACCGTAACCGTGAATGATGGAAACGGCAACACCAACACTTGCATGGCTAATATTACCATAGATGCAGGCTTAGCCGCCCCAGCAGTTCCTACACCTAATCGTACGTTCGCACAGGTGTGCATCGGACAAAACAGTGGTGCTGTACGGGTAAATAATCCTCTTCCAGGAGTAGCTATTTTTTGGGAAGTAATAGAAGCGCCTGCTGGTGCAAGCTTTTCAGCGGGCACTATTTTAGCGCCTAATGTCAATACGCCAACCTACCGCACCAATCAGGATGCTAATGGCCGCCGATTGCGCATCAAAAGTAACAATAATGTAGTGGCTGGTACCTATCGGTTTAAGGCTTTCGCCCAAAATACGCTATCCAATTGCATCAGTGGATTAACCAATGAAGTGTTTACAATTGAGGTGAGCGAGCGCCCACCAATGCCCGTTCCAGCAACAGCGACCAACGTCTTTTGCGCAAGTACTAGCCTTTCCCCTAGCTTAGCTAATACGGGGATCAATGTAAATAATAGCCTTTCGGCGAATGAAAAAGTAGTCTGGGTATTGACCGCTGCGCCGCAGTCAAGCACCTACCCGATAGGGAGTGAGTTCACTACAGATGATTGCGGCGATGCTTTCAAAAACTTTGGAGATTTAGCAGTAGCTAATAACTCAAAGGTGATTCGCATACAAGATGTAGCAAATGCACCAGTAGGAACCTATACGTTTGAGGCCTATATTACAAACTGTGCAACTGGCTGTAGTTCTACGAGCGTTAGTGGCTTTAGCATCACTATTTATGCGCCACCAGCGGTGGAGATCAATGCGGAACCTGATGGAGCTTTATGTTTAGGCCAAGAGGATGTGATGTATGATGCGACAATTACGTCGATGGATGGAGGCACCTACACCTACGCTTGGTGTGCCTTTAATGCTGGTGATGGCTCTGGTAACTGCTTTAATGGCTTTAGCGACAATACTAGTCCAACGCCCACTCGTAATTGGACTAGCTCTACGGGCCCGAAATCTGTGGGTGTTACGGTAGCAAGTGACGTGAGCGGTTGTACAGCAGAGACTCTGTACAGCTTTGAAGTAGTAGCTCCTACTGAAGTGGAATGCCCAGCCGACCAGATGGTGAATTTAGTAACCGACCCAGCCTCTTTTGATTGCACTACATCGGTCACCTTCACCCATCCAAGTGTAGCTAATGCCGTTTGTGGCCCCTACCTATTGACGATTGCTGTTGATGGTGGTGTGGAAGAGCTGGTCACACCCGGCGCAGACTATACCTTGCTAGTCGATGAACTAGGCGCTATCAATGTGGTCTACAGATTAACAGATGGCCTAGGCGGGGTGAGTACATGCAGCTTTGACATCATTGTGGATGGTCTTCCTTGTGGGTTTGTGGATAGCGAGGGTATCAATTGCAGTAGTAGCTCCACGTTTGATCAAGGTGCAGATAGCTTTGAATTAACCGCAGATGACTGTGTTCCTGTTTTCCCACACACTGCGGATGCTACTGCGTTTACCTTCACAGAACTATGCGGCGATGGCGAAATTACTGCACTAGTTAGCAACTTAGATGGTACGGGCTATGCAGGGGTACTAATGCTTGACAGCGATCCCACAGCTATTAGCGGGGGTGCTGCTAAAGTTTCGATTGGTACCAATACAGTGGATCGGATACGAAAGGAAATACGAGTAGTACCCAATTATCCTGCATTTCCTCAAGAAATACTGTCCTTCGATCAATTTTGGGTGCGCTTGAATAGGACTGGGGACACCTTCCGTGGTTCTGCTTCTACAGATGGACTTTCTTGGACGCCTTATATTTTTCAAAATGTACTAATGGACGATTGTATACTAGTGGGCCTCTACGCTTATGGTGAAAAACCGGGCTCTCCTGTGACAGCGTTCTTTGAAGAGATAACAATTAGTTCAAGCAATAATGTAGCGGGTCAAATAATTGGAGAAATTGCCAATGCCTAGGTATCCGGTCGAGCCATTACGATTTTTCCAAATCCTACTAATGACCTGCTGAATATCGATCTCAGTGCTTTCGTCGGAGAAGGAGTAGACCTGCTGCTTTTTGATGGACTAGGCCGTGCAGTGACCCGCCTTGAGTGGGACGAAGTACAAGTGCCTATTGTACCATTGAATGTTTCAGGTTTGGAAGCGGGAGTGTACCAGCTGGTCTTTACGATTGGGAAAAAACGGATGACAAAGCGGGTGGTAATTATGCACTAGCCTTGGTGGAAAGCCGAGGTGCGTGAGCGCTGTGCAGGGGTGGCCTCCGCTTTACAGCGGGGGACAGATGGCGACGTAGGAGCCAGCCGATCAGCCTTAAGCTGAGAGCCCCGAAACATAGCGACGCCCCTAGTTGTCGGAGCACAGCGGAACAACTAGGGGCGGCACGCCCAAATTCAAATGACTAACGCACTGATTCATCTATAACGAGCTGAAATAGTGTAGCGCCTTCGAGCGATTATATTATAAACAATTGCTATGGCCAATAGCACCGCCGAGGCGAGGGCGATCCACTGCAAGATAGCATTCTGCTCCCAGTGCCGCACCGCTATGGCCAGTAGTGCCCAGATGCCTACACCAGCAAATACGTTCATATTCCTATTAAAGAGCACAAATAGGTTGACTGCTAGGGCAACGATAATCATCAGCGCGGCCCAGCCTGTTTCCGACCAGCCACCCGACCAGCCGATCTTTGCTAGGTAGGCAGCAATATTAGCGATGGTGGCTACGCTAATCCAGCCTACGTACAAGGAGATGGGCAACCAGGTGAATAGGTAGACGCTCCGCGAGCGAGTGGTAATTTGCATTTGAAGGCGAAAGACTACTTGAAGGAGCGATACGAGAATAAGGAGCATGATAAATACGGATATGGCTGTTTGCATCTGAAGCCAAAACCAAAGCCACAAGCAGTTGCCAATATTAGCAATGAGCAGCCACGGCCCCATTTGCAGGATTGTGGTATCAGCCTTATTGGCGAAAGCCACCCATAACTGGAAAATACCGAGGGCGAGGAGTGCCAAGAAAATAATGCCCCAAATAGCAAATGCATAGCCTGCTGGGGTGAATAGGTTGGCATATTCGTCACTCAGTGAACCCACCGTATTGCCATTTATCCCACGAGTATTGATGTAGTAATTCCAATAGATAACAGCGGCAATAGAGGAGAAATTAAGCAGGGCGTATAGTTTCTTCATATTAGGCGGTTTTACAAAGCTGTGAATTAGAGTTCCTAACAAACCGTAGCACTTCTTGTTTGAGTAAGAACTAAAAAGGCAACTCATGGCAAAGCGGACACAAATTGGCGACTTCAAGAAGATACAACGTGCAGATGACCTAGAGCAGATCGTAAAAGATAAGCGGAAGGACAAACGGGCAAATAAAAAGAAGGCGGTGCAGCGCAATCGGCACTATGAGCGGGCCTTGCTGCGCAAGTTTCGAGGGTATACTATTTCGGAGGAAGAGGAGTAGATGGAACAATGCTAATCCGCAAGTATCCGCATCTGCTCGCTATCCCAGTGGTTATCATCCTTGATAATGCCTCGTTTTCGATTTTCTTCTAATAGCTTTTCTTGCAGGGCTATTTCTTGCCGAACTTTGAAAACGTAGTCGCTGTCTACCTCAGGTTGACTCGCTAAGCGGCGCATACTTTCTTCATCATAAGCAATAAACTGCTGCGCCTGGCGAAGGATCGTATACTTTCTAAAGCCCATTTGGTGCAGCGCATCACTGGCGAGCTTGACAGAAGTATCGAGAGATTCGCGGTAAATATTATCTACTCCCAAGTTGAGCATCTGGTACGCATCATAGCGATTTCTAGCTCGTACCATCAGCTTGACGTGGGGGTATTTTTTCTTCATAATCTCGACCAATTCGATATTGGTTTCTGGATGATCGATGGCTATGATAAAAATATCCGCTTCTGCAATTCCCGCCGATTCCAAAAGGTCGATACGAGTGGCATCGCCATAGAATACTTCAAAGCCCATGCGGCGTAGCAGGTCTACGCGATTGGGGTCGTAGTCTAAAATGGTAGCTTCTACGCCATGTGCTCGCAGGAACCTTCCAATCGTACTGCCAAAGTGGCCTACACCAGCAATAATTACTTTATGGGCTTTTTCTACTACATCCATCGGTGGTTTTTCGGATTCTTTTGTTCCCACCTTAGGTAGGAGTAGTCGCTCATTGGCAATTGCCAAAATAGGTGTCAAGGTCATAGTGAGTGCAGTGACTACCGAAAGCATATCCATGGTCGCACGATCTAAAATATGAAGCTGATAGGCAAAAGAAAGGAGAACAAAGGCGAATTCTCCAATTTGCGATAAGCCAACGGCAAGAAGCAGCCGGTTATCAAGCTGTAGCTTGAAAATAGCACCTACGGCAAACAATACGACCGCTTTTAAAACAATAACAGCTACTAACAAACCTGCCACCATTGCAGGGTTTTCACTGATCACAATGAAGTTGATCGAAGCGCCCACTGCCATGAAAAATAATCCAAGTAGTAAATCTTTAAAAGGTTCGAGGGTGCTTTCTAGCTCGTGCTTAAACTCACTATTTGCCAGTACTACGCCCCCTAAGAAAGCGCCCAGAGCAGGACTCAATCCCACCATTTCCATTAGGAAAGCAACAGAAAGTACAATCAATAGCGCAGATGCCGTTAATAGTTCTCTGGTCTTGGTGTTCGCCACTAATCGAAGCATAGGAACAATGAGGTAACGCCCTGCAGCCACTACTACAGCAACAGAAGAAAATATGGCAAGCGTTTGTACCCAAAGCGGTAAGGTCTCCAAGGCAAAAGGAGCATCCCCATGGTGATGGTCGTCCGTAGCGGGTACGCCTTCTATGCCTGAGAGTAGCGGGAGTACCGCCAGCATCGCAATAACGATAATATCCTGGAAAAGCAAAATCGAAAAGGAAGAAGCGCCGTAGGCCGTATCCATAAGGCCTTTTTCTTTAATAGTCTGTAAGGCAATTGCTGTGGACGAAAGCGCGACAGCCATACTTACCGTCAGTGCTACTTTCCAATCAAAACCAATTAACAAGAAGAGCAAGAAAGACAATAGCATGGTACCCGCTACTTGCCCACCTCCCATCCCCAGAATGGTCTTCCGCATATTCCAGAAGTTCTTAGGCTCTATTTCTAACCCAATTAGAAAGAGCATCATCACTACCCCAAACTCTGCAAAATGCAGAATATCCTCTCCCTCTTCTCCCACAAAGCCCAGTACATAAGGGCCAATTACGATACCTGCTAGTAGGTAGCCCAATACCGCACTCATGCCAAATCGCTTGGCAATAGGTACGCAGACAACAGCCCCTAATAAGAAAATTATTGCCTCAAAAAGAATACTACCGCTCATGCTTAGTTCAGATTTTCGAGTTTAATGATGTCCTCCTCAAATACGCAGCCTTTTATTTCTTCTAGCGGCTCATCCACTATTAAGTTTTCTACGATCTGTTCGTATTGCGCAGCATAGTCATCTAGCTCGGTGGCAGATAACTTATTGGTTCCCATGACGGCAAAAGGCGGTAAATACTCCATCTGACACAGCCTCGCTGTTTGCTCAAAAGGTCGCAAAAATTCATTGATCGTATAGTTATTACGTCCTTGCGAGCAATACACCTTCCTAGAACCACCCGTGGTAATCACCTGTAGGCACTTCTTGTGTTGCAAAGCTTCTCCGCCAGGGCCATAAGCCCAGCCATATTCTAGCACCATATCAATCCATTGCTTCATCAGTGGCGGGCAGCTATACCAATAAAAGGGATGGTGCCAAACGATCACATCATGTGCTTCTAATAGACTTTTTTCGTAAGGCACATCGATATGAAAATCAGGATACGCCTCATACAAATCATGAAACGTAATCTTTGGATTTTGCTTGACCTTTTCAAGAAGTGCTTGGTTGGCTCTTGATTGTTCGAATCGGGGGTGTGCAAAGAGAATTAATACTTTGTTCATATTTTTTGCTGTAAGCAGTGATGGTAGTTAAACCTAAGATACATCGCGGATTACAAATCCGCTGGGCACGGGCCTTGCTCTTGTATGAAAATTGCTTAGCCCGTGCTTAGCGGATTTGCAATCCGCGCGATTGTTTAAACTTTTCACTACATGACGATAAGAAATGATAGCAGTTAAACCTCAAATTACAGAAAAAAGTTGCTTTGGAACAATGCTCCACCCTTTGGCAACAATAGTAGAAATAGCCCCACCTAAGAGCGCCTACCTTTGTAATAACAAAGAAAAACAATACATCATCTAAAATCTACGATCATGCAAGCAGCAACCACCAAGTACGCTCAACTACCCCCTGAAACAAGCACTTCAAGCGACACCAACGCCCAGACTAATCAGGTATGGATCACCTTAGCGCTTGCTATATTCTTCTTTTCTGTGTACATCATTGGGCAACTTTTATTCAACTACTGGCCTGCTTCAGATGCGTTGAGTATTCCACAAATAGTGGGTAGCCTCGAAGAGGGTGTCGCCGCTTTTATGAACTAATGAAGCGACTATCCAAATTGGAACAATATTCCACCCTTTAGGCACAATAGTCCGAAATCGACCCTGAAAATACCTCCATCTTTGTATTGAACATAAACGAAAAGAAAACATATTCTTAACTCAAAAAAACTCATTATCATGTATATGCACCCATCAGAATTCATCTACTACCCAGGCACTACCACTCCAGCTGAACAAAGAGAAAATAATAGGAAAAAGGCAGTGGGTGCAACTGGTTTGGAAGCCACTCCATCAGAAAAAATTGATATTTCCACCTCTCAAGCATTAGTGACCATCGCATGCGTAACCGTATTCCCTATGATCTACTTGATCGGGAAGATCGTCTTAAATTGGTTTTAGTGAATGAGCATACTATTAGAAAACCTACCTATGGCCTGAAAATGTGGAGTGCTGGCGAGTTGCGATTCGTCAGCACTTTTTTTGGCTGTGCCGTTCGGATTTGCAATTCGAGTGTAGGGCTGCGGGGTTGGGCAGCTTTTCGCCGTGCCGTTCGGATTTGCAATCCGAATTGCGGGTATGCAGCCTGGCAAAATCCGTGCACACATAACGCTCGTATATTTGTAAAAGCAAATAATATGAAACTAATAGCACTTCTAGCGTTCCTCCCACTTGCCTATTTCGCATACCCCCAAAAAGCCCCAATTTTCACCCCAAGCTTCACCATCTCGGATCAGCCCACCCACAAAGTGCCAGAAGGGCAAGCCTACACCTTTGGCTACTTAGAAGTGCTAGAAAATAGAGCCAAGCCTACTTCCAATACCATCAAACTGCCCATCTATATTTTCAAAAGTAGAAGTAAAAACCCCAAGCCAGACCCCATCATCTACACCGTTGGAGGGCCCGGCTACACTTCCATGCGCGCCGCCCAGTACATGAAATATTACCAATATTTAGATGATCGAGACTTGATCCTCTTCGAACAGCGCGGCACGCAGTATGCGCAACCCCACTTGGCCTGCCCAGAGTGGGCCGAAGCCGTCTATTATTCCAATTTGCCAGCCTTTGACGAGACGCAGTCAGATAGCCTATTTGCGCAAGCAGCCACACAATGCCGAGCGCGCTTAGAAGCACAAGGGATCGATTTAAACGCCTACCACACCAATGCAATCGCAGCTGACATCGCAGATTTACGCAAGGTATTGGGCATCGACCAATACAACCTACTGACCATTTCCTACAGCACGAAAATAGCGCAGGTACTAATGCGGGATTACCCGAAAGGGATAAGAAGTGTCGTAATGGATTCGCCGTTGCCGCTAGAATGGAATTATGATGAAGTGAGCAACGCGAATTTATTAGCAGCAGTGGAGAAACTGCTGGATGATTGTGCCGCAAGTGAAGACTGCAATAGCGCTTTCCCCAATCTAAAGGAGCGTTTTTTCAACTATTTGGCAGCCAAAACAGCACAGCCACTAGAGCTCACCATAGATCATCCCACCACCGGAACGCCCCAAACCTTTTACCTAAAAGGGAAAGACTTAATACGTGTATTTACGGCCTTCGGGACAGGTGGCGTGCCAAATATACCCTTGGAAATGCACAAAATCCTGGAGAACGATTTAAGTTCGGTAAAAGAAATGTTGGCAGAAGTATTCAATGCGCCGGGTAAGGGCAATGGAAAAGGAATGCGCTTATCCGTTTGGTGTGCCGAAGAATTTCCATTTGTATCGCAAGCAAAAGTGGTAGCTGAAACCCAGCGCTATCCAGCCATTCGAGGACAAGCACCTGCCGTGTTTAGCGAGGCAGTATGCAATGCCTGGAAGGTAGCGCCAGCTGCAGCTATAGAGAACGAGCCGGTACAAAGTGACATCCCCGTGTTATTTATCAGTGGAGAATATGATAACGAAACACCCCCTCATTTGGCAGTGCAGATGCAAAAAAACTTCCCCAACAGCTTCCACCTGCTCTTCAAGGGCTGGAAACATACGCCGACTACCAATTGGGGGAACCCCTGCGCCATGCAAGCCGCCAATGATTTTTTTAACCAACCAGATGTACAGCCTCATCCTGAATGTTTTGAAGCGGTAGGAACTCCTGTGTTTAAGACAAAGTAAGTTGGGCAGCCCTTCCCGCTATCCGCTAAATTCATAGCCCTACCAGCCTATTCCACCAGCCAGTAGCGGCGTCTTCACTCCAAGTTTTCGCTCAGCCGCCGCTACTGGGGTGTCATTAGGCGGGTAGGGCTATTCATATCGCTTCTATCGGGGCTGCGGCCAGGCGAAGGCCATTT
>JBCCRH010000119.1:0-14090 GCA_039208045.1 Bacteroidota bacterium | reverse complement strand
GTCGAACAGCTCTATGGGCAAGCTATTGCAGCCGATAAGGTGACACTCAATGAGACGCGGAAAGAGTTTGAGGGCGACTTTACGGTGGTAGTCTTTCCATTTACCAAAATGGCGCGTAAAAAGCCCGATGTCATTGGAGAAGAGCTGGGTACGTACTTGGTAGGTGCAGTGACGGAAATCAAATCGTTCAATGTCATCAAGGGTTTCCTCAATTTAGTGATTGATGACGCCTACTGGGCAAGTTTCTTGAAGGAGCATTATGCTAATGTTCATTATGGTGTACACCCTTCTAATGGTCGTAAGGTGATGGTAGAGTTTTCTTCTCCCAATACCAACAAGCCGCTCCATTTGGGCCATATTCGGAACATCCTTTTGGGTTGGGCGACAGCCAAAATACATGAAGCAGCAGGCTACGAAATACAAAAAGTACAGATCATTAATGATCGGGGAATTGCTATTTGTAAAAGCATGCTGGCATGGGAGCGCTTTGGGGAAGAGGCTACACCCGAATCCTTGGGCATGAAGAGTGACCATTTTGTGGGGCACTTCTATGTACTATTTGAAAAGAAATTCCAAGAAGAGTACAAAGCATGGCAAGTATCGCCCGAAGGCCAAGAGCTATTTGCCGAAAAGGCAAAAAAAGGACAGGATGATACCGCCTTCTTCAAAGGGTTTAAGAATACCTACTTCAACGAATTTAGTACATTGGGCAAAGCAGCAAAAGCCATGCTCTTACAATGGGAAGCAGGCGATGAGGCGGTGATTGCGCTGTGGAAGAAGATGAATGGCTGGGTGTATGCAGGTTTTGAAGTCACCTACAAGGACTTGGGCGTTGAATTCGACAAACTATATTATGAGTCTAACACCTACCTACTAGGTAAGGACACGATTGAAAAAGGACTTTCAGACCAGATATTCTACCAAAAAGAAGATGGGAGTGTATGGATTGACTTAGAAGATGCTAAGCTAGATCATAAGCTTGTACTGCGCAGCGATGGCACTTCCGTATACATGACCCAGGATATTGGCACAGCAGAACTGCGCTACCAAGATTTTGGGGCCGAGAAAATGATCTACGTAGTAGCGGATGAACAGAACTACCACTTCAAGGTACTCTTCGAAATTATGAAGCGCCTCGGCGCGCCTTATGCGGATGGCTTGCACCACTTGTCGTACGGCATGGTGGATTTGCCTTCTGGCAAAATGAAATCGCGAGAAGGAACGGTAGTAGATGCAGATGATCTGATGGCGGAAGTGATCGGTGAAGCACGGGCCAATTCTGAAGAAAGAGGCGAGCTAAGCGAGCTTACTACAGCAGAGCAAACCGAAATAATCAGAGCTATTGGCCTAGCTGCCTTGAAGTTTTTCATCATCAAAGTGCAGCCCAAGAAGCGGATGACTTTCGATCCCAAGGAATCGGTAGATATGCAGGGACAAACAGGCCCTTACGTGCAAAACGCTTACGTTCGTATCCGGTCGGTATTGCGCAAAGCGGGCGAATGGAACCCTGCCCTAGCAGATACCTATACTAGTTTGGAAACCATCGAAAAGGACATCATTGCCCAAATCTATGCGTTTCCAGCTCTAATCGTGCAGGCCGCCGAAGACTACGATCCTTCTGCTGTTGCAAATTATTGCTATAATCTGGCAAAGCTCTACCACAAGTTTTACCACGATCATTCTATATTAAAGGCAGACACAGAAGGTGCAAAGGCATTTCGCTTGATGCTAAGCACCGCCTTGTCGAATGTGCTACGCAAAGGCATGGAGCTGCTGGGTATTGAGATGCCGGAGAAGATGTAGAGGGGGGAGGCGGTGGACAGGAAGTAGTGGGCAGTGGGCAGTAATCAGTGGACAGTGGGCGGTGGACAGTGGGCGGTATGTATGCGTACTATTTACCGACTACTGACCACCGCCCACCGACTACCACCTACTGACCACCGCCCACTTAAAAAGAAATAAGTATGGAAAAAAAAGAGAATTTACATTTTATTGAACAGATTGTAGAGGAAGATATTGCGAATGGCAAGCATGCTGGGCGGGTGCACACGCGCTTCCCGCCGGAGCCGAACGGTTACCTGCATATTGGGCATGCGAAAGCGATTGTGATTAATTTTGAGATTGCGAAGCGCTATGGGGGGAAGACGAATCTGCGACTGGACGATACGAATCCGACCACGGAGAATACGCACTTTGTGGAAAACATAAAGAAAGACTTGCGCTGGCTGGGCTATGAATGGGAAGGGGGAGAGCGTTATGCTTCTGACTATTTTGAGCAGCTGTATCAATATGCGATTACGCTGGTGGAGAAGGGCTTGGCTTATGTGGATGACTCTACAGCGGAGGAGATTGAGCAGATGAAAGGCGATCCGACTCGGCCAGGGGAGGAGAGTCCTTATCGTAATCGTTCGGTAGAAGAAAACTTGGACTTGTTGAAGCGCATGCGGGCGGGAGAATTCCCAGATGGGTCTAGAGTATTGCGTGCGAAGATCGATATGACATCGCCGAATATGCACTTTCGTGATCCTATTCTGTATCGCATTAAGCATGAAAATCACCACCGCACGGGCGACGCTTGGCCGATTTATCCGATGTATGACTTTGCACATGGGCAGAGTGACTCTATTGAGGGGATTACGCACTCGCTGTGCTCGTTGGAGTTTCAGCATCATCGGCCCTTGTACAATTGGCTGATTGAGCAATTGGATATTTTCCCTTCTCGGCAAATTGAGTTTGCTCGGATGAATGTGGCGTACATGATTACGAGTAAGCGGAAGTTGAAGAAATTGGTGGAGGAGGGGTATGTAGAAGGTTGGAACGATCCGCGAATGCCAACCTTGGCAGGGATGCGCCGTCGTGGGTTTCCTGCGGTAGCGATTCGGCGTTTTTGTATTGATACGGGGGTGACGAAGCGCGAAAATTTGCAGCAGATTGAGTTGCTAGAGAACTACGTGCGCGAAGAACTCAATAAAGTGGCCCTGCGCGTGATGGCGGTACTCGATCCTGTAAAAGTGGTGATTACCAACTACCCAGAAGGGCAAGTGGAAGAGCTGGAAATTGATAATAATCCAGAAGATGAGAACAGCGGGACTCGGAAAGTGCCTTTCTCCAGAGAAATCTATATTGAGCGTACCGATTTCATGGAAAATCCTACCCGGAAATATTTCCGCATGGGGCCTGGCCGCAATGTGCGCCTCAAAGGGGCCTATATCTTGCATTGTGAAGATTTTGTGAAAGAGGAGTCTACTGGTGAGATAAAAGAGATTCATTGTACCTATTATGAAAATAGCCGCAGTGGTTCGGATACATCGGGGGTCAAGGCAAAAGGAACCCTGCATTGGGTATCGATTCCTCATGCAGTGGAGGCAGAGGTGCGTCTTTATGATCGATTATTTACCGATCCCACTCCGGCTAAGCACGATGATAAAGACTTCCTAGAATTCTTTAATGAAGAATCTAAGATAGTCGTCGAGAAGGCTTATGTAGAGCCTAGCTTGAAGGGGGCTCAACCAGAGACCTCTCTACAATTTATCCGCAAAGGCTACTTCGTTGCAGATGAGTCCTCTACAGCAGATCAACTGGTATTTAATCGCACGATCACGCTACGCGATACTTGGGCGAAGCGGCAGAAGAAGTAATCGCAGTAATAGAGGGCGCTTAGAACTGATAACGCAAACCTAAGCGCCCACCTAATAAGGTGTATTTTTGCGAAATACCATAGCCCTCCACCGAAAAGTCATCGGTATAAACTTGTATCGTAGGCGCTAATCGGAGTTCAAAATGATCAGTTAGAGCGTAGCTTACAGAGAGCCCAAAATGGTAGCTCCAGCTAAGATTAGATTGAAAGAAGGAGGCCTGTTCTGCCTCAATATCATTGAGTTGTAGTAGTTCGTCAGGAATACTTCCCTTAGTTTGCAACGAAATATTAGCCGCAATACCCGCCGAAACACCCGCTCGCCATCGCTCACCAAATTGATAATCATAGCCAATCGTCAGTGGAATATCTAGTAGGTGATAGGTGTTAAAAATCTCAATGTCACGATTTGTGGTAGTGGTTTGTGCAATCATGCCTGCGATGGGCACCGTATCGCCCGTAATATTGATGCGTAAAGCCTGAATGCCCATGATGGAATCCACTACAGATGTAGTTTCATTGACTGCAAATCGCTCGGTAAGGGTGGTACTTTGAATACCTACCGACCACCAAAAGCCGGGGCGATGCTGCATACCTACCGTAAGTCCATATTGGAGCGCCTCCAACGGAGTCTCGTATTGATCACGCACTTGAAGGAGTGATGCAGAAGCAGCATCTTTAGCAGATAATGTCCTATCAATAGCGCTCACCCCTCCATACACTTCTGTGAAAAATTGATGTTTGGGCTGCTTTTTCTCTGGGGTAGTCTCAAGGATAGGCTCTGATGGGAAAGCAGGATATTTTGGCTTGACCACGAGCAAAGAGAGCGCTCGCTTAGGTAAAGGTGCAATAGTTTGGAGATGGGAAGTAGAAAGTGGAGTAGCGCTAGTGATTGAATTGATCGTCTCAGGAGAATTACTCGCAGAAGGCAATTGAGATGGCAGAGTCACTGTCGATATTGGGGAAATGGCTTCCAAGAGCTCATTTGTTGACTTTTGTGGTGAATTTAATGAAGGAAGCGGTACCTGGCTTTTTGGAGTAGTGCTTGGGGTAGGCAACGTGGCGATGCTGGGCGTGGAGGTTGCCTGAGCAATGACAGGAGGACAGTCTATGTCAGACTCCTGTTGCTGCTGCTGTATGACAGATGGAACTAGCAGTTGCTCTGATTTTGCTTCGTTAGGTAAATCAGTAGACGAGTGCGTTATCCAGTAGGTACTGAAAGCAACCATAGCGGCTACTCCTATGAAAAATAGCCAAAAGAACCCTCGTTTTTTCCGCTTTTTCTTCTTATTCAAGGCATCTACTTGAGGCTCTATCGCTTCCCAGATGGCTGCAATATCCACCTCCGCCTCTTCTTGACGGGCCTCCTTGCTAAACCTATTTTTGAACACTTGCCATTTCATCTGTTTAGAATTTTTTGCTTGCAGTCAAGCTGCAAAAAATTGAGATACATGCTCGTTTCATAAAGAAGCTTTTTTTTGACAGTCGACTAAATTGATTTTTTGGCGTAGGAGTTTCTTCGCCCTTGCCAGCTGCGAGCGCGATGCACTTTCCGTAATATCCAATAGCTCCGCTATTTCCTTATGAGTATACCCCTCCACTACATTAAGGTTAAAGACTGTTCGGTACCCGATGGGTAATTCATCAATCAATGTATTAATGGCCTGAAAGCCCAGATAGTGGTATACTTCTGGTTCCACCGCCTTGCTAAGATGGATTTCTGTCAGTTCGATCTCCTTTTTAATCTTGCTTTTATCCAGCCAGGTAAGTGCACATCGAACCGCTATGCGCCGCATCCAATTTTCAAAAGAGCCAGTTGGCTGGTAGCGGTGTATGTGGGTGAATATCCGAATAAACGTTTCTTGTAGCACATCTTTGGCTGCTGCTCCATCGTGAACATATCTACGACAGGCAGCCATCAATAGCGGGGAATAACGCACCACCAACTCCCGCTGATGCGTTTTGATTCCCTGCTGGCAGCCTTGAATGATTTGTTCTTCTGTTAGCAACGTAATTAGTTTAATCTATGGGAGTTGGAAGCGCGTATTATCCCTCTACAGGTATTCTGAAGGTAGCAGTAAGTATGGTGGTAGCTCCATTTTCTTCTACCTCTGCCTCAAATGACCCCACCATCACATCGTCGTCAAACTGAGTGACCTGAAAAGAAGTAAAGTTCACAAAAGGAGAAAAATATTCCCAACCCAAAGATGGTACAAAAATGGCTTCTACTTCTACCGTCTCAGCATGATCGCCCACAGTAGCACCTTCAAAAAATAAAGCAATAGCGTAATCTTGTCCACTAATTTCTCCACTATCTTGGATAAGGGTAGCAATGCCCCCTTCGAGCACCCTAGCAACAGGATTGACAAAGAGCTGATTGACTCCATTAACCGTAAGGGAAATATAATATTCCAACTGAATACCGCAGGCACTAATGGAACCTAAGTCATTGCTGGCATTAGCGGTAGCTATTACAGGGCTGCTCTGCTCCAAGGTATTCAGGTCTATTACGATCACTTCCACAGAAGTGGTGGAAGGGCACGTAAATAAAGTAATTGAAAACTCCGCGCTAGTAAGGTAGTAATACCTACTCACCCCTTCAAATTTAGCAACCAATAAGGCATCATCAAGCGGTTCATTATCACAATTCAAAACACTACCACTGATTATCGTTTGATTAAGACCAGGCACTTCCACTATTAAATCACCTAAGTTAGTATCCTCACTAAAAGGCCCTATTTCTGCGGCATAAACCGGAGTATTACAAGGATCCATTACTTCTAAAGTCAAAGCCTCATTTGCAGGCACAAAACCAACAACCGTACCATTTTGATTGGTATAGCCCGATGCACCTAATGGAAAAGAGCCATTGCCAGGAAAGCCAATAGTACCATCGCTTATGGTAAGTCGCACTAGCGTATTGGGAAGTGGAGTCCCCGCTTCGTCAACCAATGTTAACTCTAGACGTACAAAGTCAAAGGGAATGTCACAATTCCAAAAGGAAAAGTGAGAGACCAGTCCAACGTATGCTCCGTCCTGTAGGGTAGCGGTCGATTCTTCCACCCACAATCCATAGGTTTCATCGTACGACCAAAGTGGAATTTCCGATGGGGCCTTTTCTTGCAGCTCCGCTGGTATAGGCATACTAACTTGGGCAGTAGCACCATCCGCAATATTTAGCACTTGCCCGTCTGTAGCCTGTAGCTCCACAGCGATCATACCAAAACTACCTAGCACCACCTCCTCTACCTGGCTATTTAAACCAAAAAGATCACCCGGCATTTGATCCAACACCACATTAGCAGAAGGATCGAGCCAATGGGCTGCCACCTGTACGCCACCGGTATAGGGCTGTCCGTCCATCGTTTTTATACTATTAGGTTCAAATCGCACACTCGCTCCTTCCGAAGTCGTAATGGTGCCACCGCTAGTCGCCTCAAACGACTGGTCGAATACTTTAGGAAGCAACTGAATCTTTACCCGACTAGTCTGATCAGCCAGCGGATAAAATCGTCGACTTCCGTCAAAATAGCCCTCCTGTTGTACCGTCACCAAAGTGCCCAGTGCATTCATCGTGGCATCCTTAATAAAAAAGTGCCCAAAGTCATCAGTAGTAGTGGTCAAATTATTGAGGCGCACATTGGCACCAGCAATGGGGGTATTGGCTGCATCTACCACAAAACCGGTTACCCCTGCCGTTATATTATCCACTGGTGGATCATACGACTCAACCAGTGGATTAGGCGTAGTCACAGTAGTATCTACATTGAAGGTATCTTTTCGGCAGGCAGAAAATACGAGCAGGAACAACAAACTAACAATTCCTAAATATCTCATCTTAGTGATTTTTTTTGTTAAAATCCATCAAGTTGGCCAGCTTTAATGAACACGATTCACCCCCCCTAACCAGCCGATTGCTCGATTCGCTGCATGCGTTTTTTATTTTTATAAAAAAAAGGGCACTGAACTTGCGTCCAGGGCCCCTTTTACTTTTGTGGTGCGTACTAGGCACGGCTTACCTGCGCCACCACGCACGTATGCGTACGGTGCGCGTAGTGCCATTGGCAAAGGTCGCTGTCGCTAAATTTTCGCAACTCCCCGCTCCATAATCCAGGGTGCGCGTCCGATCGCCAAAAGTGTATTCCTTTACGCCAGATTCAATCCATTCACAATTTTTACTTTTTGTCAATGGTGTTGTGATGGTTGCCGAAAAGGCCACACCATTGCGGTTGACGCCAGAAGAGCCCCCTTCAATAGTGAAGACATTATCAATGAGGGGCAAGGTACCCACTCCTCCAATTTGCGTAAGCGTATGCAAGGCTTCCCAGCTCACCTGAAGGCCATCAGGATAGGTGATTTGCGCTCCGCTGACCTCCCGGCTGAGCGAAGGTTGGCCAGCATCATTCAGCCCATTATTCGTGATCGTTTTGGTGCCTTCTAGCGCCACCTCATCAATGGAAAAATCGCTGAACGTTACGGTACGCACGGCTCCTGCTACTCGCAGTAGGTCGGTTTGAGTAATAATAATTTGCCCTTTTCTGAGGCGGCCTCTTGGCCCTTCACAACCTTCTGTTCCATAGTCGATGGTGACAGTTCTTGGGAAGCTTCCATCTTCTGGAGTTACCGTAACGACTGGGCATTCGTTCGTAGTGAGGTCGGGCGTCGTTTCTAGCTCAGTTGTTTCTACAATGGCGTCTATTTCATCTTCGGTATCTTGTACGATGTTTTGTACGGTAGCCAAATCTTCACTAGTGGTAATTGCGTCTTCTACGCTTACTTGGTCTTCTTTGTTACAGGCCACTAAAGTCAGCGCAAAGGCAAATAAAATGAACATTCCTTTCTTCATGATTGATCTCAATTTTTGGTTTGAGTAATAGACTTATTTCGCCGGGCACTAAATGGCTGCAAGCGGCAAAATTTCATCCTGCACTGCGTTAAAAAGCCTCGCCGATGCTTAGGCATCGCCTACGTTTTTTGCCTTGTTCAGAATAAAATTTGCTACGCTTTCGCTCATTCGCGACCGGCGGAACAAGTCTAATACTATTTCTGGCTTTAGCATGACAACTAAAGCACCAGAAATAATGGTTTTAATAAGTGAATTAATGATTACGATTTCATAGACTTGGGGGGTAAGCAGAGGTTTAATCAGGGATCAAAAAAAATAAAATAGCACATGATTGTTGCCATAAATAAGCCATCAGAGGACGTCTTCAATCAGTTTTTGCAACAGCAAGAAGTGGCGGGCTACACCTACCCTGAAGTGGGTGCTACGAGGGGACATTTGCCGAAAGGCTATACCCACGACAAGGCTGAAATATACCTAGGGCAGGGAGAAGAATGCTGGGAAAGAGCCAAGCTAGCCATTGGAGCCTGGGCGATGTTTCCACGAACGTGGACGCGGATAGATCCGGTAAATGCACCTCAAAACGAAGGGAAGGCAGTAGCTATTTCTTTTCGAATGCTGGGCCTTTGGTGGTTTAGTAGTGCAAAAATTGTGTACACCTTGGATACGGAGGATCGATTTGGGTTTGCTTATGGTACCCTGCCTGGGCATGTGGCGCAGGGAGAAGAATTATTTGAAGTGCGGCGGCACGCCGATGGATCGGTCTGGTATCATTTGGCAGCCTTTTCGAAGCCTGCAAAGTGGTATGTCTGGTTGGGCTATCCATTAGCGCGCTGGACACAAGCTCGCTTTAGGAAGGAATCTTGCCAGCAAATGTTCGAGTTTGTTAAGTAGGTACGTTATCTTTAGGGCCACTTATGGAACAAAAACGGATCATTGTTTCGGAAAAGCGTTTTGCACTTACCGTCGATCGGCTTTGTCATCAACTGATTGAAAAATACGATCGGTTTGAGCGCACTTGCCTGATTGGTATTCAGCCGAGGGGTGTGCATTTGTCGCAGCGCTTATCTAAGCGCTTACAAGCCATATTAGGCGATGTGCAGATTTTGTCGGGCATTCTCGATATTACGTTTTACCGAGATGATTTCCGCACGCGCACCAAGCCACTTACTGCGAATACCACTAGGATGGATTTCTTGGTGGAAAACCTTAACGTCATTTTGGTAGACGATGTGCTTTACACCGGGCGTACGGTGCAGGCTGCGCTTACCGCTTTGAATCATTACGGCAGACCCAATAAGGTGGAGTTGCTTTCTTTGGTCGATCGCCAATTTAACAGACACTTGCCCATTCAAGCTGATTATGTAGGGCTTCAAGTAGATGCGGTAGATCAGGCTTATGTGAAGGTAGAGTGGGCCGAACAAGATGGAGAAGATCGCATATTGTTGTTTGCAAATAAAGCACTTTCGCTCGAAAATTAAACTTTGGAATGGCTACAGTCCAGCAATTAAGTACCAATCATGTCCTCGGAATCAAAAACCTTCAAGCTTCCGATCTCCATTTAATTTTTGAAACAGCCGAGAGCTTTAAGGAAGTCATTAATCGTCCGATTAAGAAAGTGCCTTCCTTGCGGGACGTTACCGTGGCTAATTTATTTTTTGAAAATTCTACACGTACTCGCTTGTCCTTTGAGTTGGCGGAAAAGCGCCTTTCGGCAGATGTAGTTAACTTTTCAGCGTCTTCCTCTTCTGTAAAAAAGGGCGAAACTTTATTAGATACCGTCAATAACATCTTGTCGATGAAGGTCGATATGGTGGTGATGCGCCACCCTTCTCCTGGAGCGCCTCATTTTCTGTCCAAGCACATTGATGCAAATATTATCAATGCGGGCGATGGCACGCACGAGCACCCTACACAAGCCCTGCTAGATGCCTTTTCGATGCGGGAGCAGCTAGGGGATTTGGCAGGTAAGAAGATTGCTATTTTTGGAGATATTCTGCACTCTCGGGTCGCACTAAGTAATATATTTTGCTTGTTGAAACTGGGCGCAAAAGTCAAGGTATGTGGCCCGCCTACTCTAATTCCAAAGTACATTCAAGAGCTAGGAGTGGGAGTGGAGCATGATGTATTCCAAACCTTACAGTGGTGCGATGTAGCTAATATTTTGAGGATTCAATTAGAGCGCCAGGATATTAAATATTTTCCTTCCTTACGGGAATATTCGCAGTACTTTGGCATCAATAAAAGCTTGCTAGATCGCCTAGATAAACAAATCGTAATCATGCACCCGGGGCCTATCAATAGGGGGGTGGAAATATCGAGTGATGTAGCAGATTCTGACCATTCGATTATCTTGCAGCAGGTAGAGAATGGCGTGGCGGTGCGGATGGCTATTTTATATCTTTTGGCTGCTACACGCTAAATGAATTATTATTTTCGTTATCTTTTTACTTCCCAGTTATCATACAGCATTTCTACAGACTAAGTATTGTGTACCCAAAATAAGTTTTAGGGTCATGCGGATTACAAATCCACTGGGCGCGGGCCAAGCTTTAAGGAAAAAAGCCTAGCACGCGCCCATCGGATTTGTAATCCGATGTAGGATACTTAAATTTACTTATGTTGCAGTTAGTATACTAAGCAGCAAACTAGTACCAAATGGGGTTTTAAAGTAAACCATATTTTGTTTCTTAATACATATATATTCTGCATAAACATTTTAAATGCTCTTTAAAAGCAGTATATTTCTTTTATAAAACCACCTAACTATGAGATTTGTACTACTCGCTATGCTCCTATTAGGCATTGGCACCCTTCCAGCCCAAAACTGTGGTACCCTTATCCAAGAGGATCGAGTCATCCACGGTGTCCACATGTTGAATACTGTCACTCAGACGGTGGTGGTACGCGGTAACTATTCCTATAGCATTGAATTACTAAGCAGTGATAAAGGCGTGACAGCGCGGATGTACTCCAAGTCTGGGGTAGAATTCAATATCGATGACGAGATCATCTTCATGGATGCCAATAAAAATCGGAAGAGCTATCGCTTTATCGAAATGGGCGAAATAATAAAGGATAAGGGGACACCCATCTACAATAATCTCCTACAGCTAGATTTGGCGGCAGCCGAGTGGTTTTCCAGCTCACAAATTAATACGATGTATATCAAAAATAATGTGAGCAATCAGATGCGCAAGTTCACCTTTAATAATAGCCGTCAGGAAGAATTCCGGCAGATGGCCCAGTGCTTTTACAATACCTTGCAGACTGATAAGATTAATAATGTAGAATTAGTCGGTAACGATAAATCGTCTAAAGGGGAGCCTAAGCTGAAGAGTGAGAGTAGTAGCTCAGAGAGCACAGCGAGTGCTAATACTAAGAAGAGTAATACTGGGGGAAGCGTGCAGGACGACGGTGAAGTAAAAGACCTACAGGCAGAATTATTAGCTACGAAGCAAAAGCTAAAAGCGGAGATACAGAAAGAAAAGGAAAAAGCCAGCTCGCTCAAGCAAAAAATCCAAGAGGAAGTAGCTACAGCCCAGGCAAAAGCAGCCACAGATAAGGAGAATATCGCCAATGAAGTATTAGCCGAACGGCAAAAAGCAGACGTGCAGATTGAGAAAACGAGGAAGGAACTGGCGGAATCTATCGAAACAGCTAAGTCAAATGCTAGTACGCAACTCGATAAGATAAAAGTAGAAGTACTGGAAGCGCGCGCGCGGGCCGACGAAGAAATCCAAAAAGCAAAGACCGCAGCAGCGGAAGAAGTACAGGTGGTACGAGAAAATGCAGCTCAGCAAATCAAAGAGGCTAAGAGTAAGCTAGAGCTAGCGCGCTTGGAATACACCGATGAAATTGCGGCAGCAAAAGAAAATGCGACGGCGGAGATAGGTAAGATTAGGGAGCAAATGGCTAATGATATAAAGAATGCCAGAGCGAACGCGAAAAAAGAGAAAGAAGTAACGACTGAAGAAGTAGTAAGCACTAAGAAAACAGCTTCTGAGCAGATTTTGCAAGTGCAAGAAGAAACAGCCACTGAGGTAGCCCAAATTCGCGAAAACGCGGTCTTGGAGAAGGAAAAGTCGGCTTTTGATGTGGCAGAGGCGAAGCGTAAAGCAGCCGAAGAAAAGGCCATTTTGCAAGAGCAACTAGCTGAAGAAATTGCAGCACTAAAAGAAAACGCTGCCCTAGAACGCCAGAAAGCAGCGGCAGAAGTAGCCGAAGCGCGCCAAAAAGCAGCTGAAGAAATCAGCGTAGCCAAAAAGCAAGCTGCGGACGAGAAGCAAAAATCAGCGCAAGCCGTATCCAATACCAAGGAAGCAACAGCTATGGAAGTAGCCAACTATAAAGCTACTGCTGACAAAGAGAAGCAAGCCATTGCACAAGAAGTGTCTGATGCAAAGGCCAACGCAGCCACCAATATCCAGCAGATTAATGCAGCGGAAGCTGAAAAGATAGCAGCAGCACGAGAGAAATCAGCAGCGGAACAAGAGAAGATAACCGCCGAAGTACAAGCGGCAAAGACCAAAGCAGCCGAAGAAATTGCCAAAATCAAAGCGCAAACCCAAAAGGCCATTGCGGAAGCAAAACAAAGCGAAGAAAAAGCCAAGCAGCAAACCGCAAGCGAAGTGCAAGCAGCAAAGACTAAAGCGGAAGAAGAAATTGAAGCAGCTCGTTTGGCGGCAGCCAGTGAAGTAAAGCAAGCTAATGAGAATGCCTCTAAAGCTAAGGACGACTACGCCACCGAAGTAGAAAGTGCCCAGCAAACTTCTGCTGACCGCATAAAGGCGATTCAGGAAGAAGCTGCTGCAGCTATTGCGGATGCCAAGGCAAAAGAAGCAGAAATTAAGAATATGAGTGCCGAAGAAATTGCCGACGCTAAAGAACGCGCTGCCAAAGAGCTAACCACCATCAAGCAAAATGTGGCCAACGAAATTGCAAAAGCAAAAGAAGCGGAGGCGAAAGCTAAAGAGAGCACTGCCACTCAAATTGCGGAAGCCAAAAAGAAATCAGCGGAAATGATTGCGAAGGTGAAGCAAGAGGAAGCCCTCGAAATACAAAAAACACAAGAGCAAAGTGCTAAAGAAAAAGAACGCTTGTCGAATGAAGTGACGGCCGCGAAAGAGCGTGCCAATAAGGAAATTGCAGTTTTGCGAGAGCAGATCGCCAACGACGTAAAGACGCTCCGCGAAAATGCAGCCAAAGAAAAAGAAGCCATCACCCTGAATGTGCTAGAAGAGCGTAAGGCTGCCGCCGAGAAGGTGGCTAAGGCGCAAGAATCGGCAGCTAAAGAAGTGGCGGCCATCCAAACGAAGGAGGCCGAAGCCATTGTACAAGCTCAGAGTGATGCCGAGGCGCGCAAAGCTAAAATTGCTAAAGAAGTAGCGGATGCAGAAGCTAAATCGAAAGCAGCTATTACCGCAGCCAACGACCAATCAAAGCAAGAAATAGCTGCCTTACAAAAACAAACGGCAGCCAAAAAATCAAAATACGCACAGGATGCTGAAACGGCCCGCAAGCAATCGCTAGACGAGATCACCAAAGCGCAAAAGGAAGCTTCTGAAGCGATTTACACCGCTCAGCAAGATGCCAAAGAGCAGATTACTAAAG
>JBCCRH010000118.1:0-14109 GCA_039208045.1 Bacteroidota bacterium | reverse complement strand
GGAAGTTTTTGGCAGGAGAAATTAGCTATCCCACTTTTCTAGAATATCAATTTAAGCGCCTTTTTTCCTCTTATGCTCTAGCATTCAACAAGCAAGAGCATCGAACAGGCAGTCTATTTCAAAAGCGCTTTAAGCGGATATTTATACGAACTGAGTTTAGGCTATGGTATCTTCTGGCCTACATTCATCATAATCCCATCCATCATTTTTATACTGCGGGCTATGGGCAGTGGCCCTTTTGTTCCTATCAAGCGATCTTATCGCATCAGCCGACTCTAGTTGCTCGAAATAAGGTATTAGAATGGTTGGATACGGATGGAGAGAAGGCAAGGGCCATTTTCATTCAGTTACACGAAGATTTCAGGAGGACGTACGCCGCCGAAGGCGACGCTGATGCTGATGCTGGCTGATTGATACTTACTAAACTTTCACAGTTTAGTAAGTATCAATCAGCCAGCATCAGCGTGCTGCGGCATCATCAAGCAGCGGAACCTCAAGAATCACCCGCGTCCCCGTCCATTCTTCGTTTGGATACACATCCTCTATGAGCAATTGAGTAGGCAGGCCAGTTTGCTCTTCCAATAACTGTAAGCGGTGCGAAGTAATATCCATCGCTTTGGAGACGTGCCCATTCGAGCGCTTTCGCTGATGGGCTTGCTGGCGACCCACGCCATTATCTTCTATCACTATACGCAAGAAGGTTTGATCCACCTCTGTAATGTTCATCATAATGCGGCCACCCTCTCGTTGATTCGCCAGACCATGTTTGATTGCATTTTCTAAAAATGGTTGTGATAGCATGGTAGGAATATGCACAGCATCTTGGTCGATCGTGGGTGCTACATCAAACTGGAAGCTTAATCGTTCACCAAAGCGCATCTGCTCTATTTTTAGGTACTGCTCCATCAGTTGTAGCTCTTCGCGAAGCGACAGAGTGGGCTTCTCTGCATCTTCTAGAATTTTCCGCATCAATTTAGCAAACTGCGTAAGGTAGGTGTATGCTTTGACTGGCTCCTCACTCAGGATATGCCCCCCAATGGAGTTCATACTATTAAATAAAAAGTGAGGACTCATTTGGAGTCGTAGTATAGCGGTTTCCATTTCTGCGTTAGCAGCCTCTATTTCGGCTCGCTCTCGGAGCGCTGCTTCTTGTCGTTTGATCTTTTTAATTCGATACTGTGCGAATAGATGCATGATAAATACAGTGATTGCAAGAAGCAGTAAGTAGAACCATCCGCTCTGCCACCAAGGCTGTAGAATGGTGAAGGCTAAGAGGTAAGGAGTTTGTTGCTTTAAGCCATCTGAGTTGCGTCCGTATACTTGTAGCTGATAGCTGCCAGGACGTACATCCACCAATCGGACAGTAGAACGAATGCCCTGATCAATCGTATCCTTCTGGTTTTTGATGAGGACATACTCAAAAGTGGTGTTTCCTGGATCGCTATATTCTTTTGGGGCAAACCCAAAAAAGAGGGACTGATTATATTCATAAGGTAGAGTTAACGACTTTATCTGAGCAAGCACGCTCGTGCCGCTGCTATCATCTTTGATCTCATGTGCCGATAGCCCCTTGATAAGTAACTGGTTGAGTGTGGCCTTTGCTGGGGTAGAGACAGACCTCACTTTTTCTTTGCCCACTATGGTAAAGCCATTGCCTCCACCAAAGAGTAGTTTCCCATCACTCATCTTAAATGCAGCACCAAAAAGGAAACTATTTCCTTGTACACCATCTGAAATGCTGTATTGCTTGAGCTCTTCTTCGTCAGGTAGATACTGTGCTAAACCAGCTGAGGTAGTCAGCCATAGGTTATCATCATCATCCAATTGTCCACTTTGGATGGGCTGGCGCGATAAAGAAGCAACGCTTTGCAGGCTGGGCGATGAGGTGTCTAGTGACAAATACATTAGTCCATCGGCAGAAGGAATCCAGAGTCGATTGCGAGCAATATCGGGGATAAAACCAGATGTCTCTACCTCGTACGGAATACTACGCTGTTTAACTATTTGTCCATTATCATCTAAGTCCAAAATGGTAATAGCAGCAGAATAGTCATTGACAAAAATCCGCTGTTGCGGGATGTCCTCGTATATCCAGGTGATCGTACTTTGCTTGCCATCAAAGCCGTTATAGAATATCGTTGGTTCCCAACTTTGGCGGATCCTATCTTCTCTTAGTTGAAGAATACCTGAACTAGTAGATACGAGTAATTGTCCATTTTGAAGCTGATAAATAGCAGTTACTGCAGGTTCCTCCTTCAGGTATTTTCCCTTAAGCGAAAGGAATTGAAAGGATTTCATCTCCTTTTTACAGTAATAAAGACCCATCTCAGTACCTAGCCATATCGTATTGGCGCGATCACAAAAGATCGTATATAGTTTTCTTCCAGCGAAAGGAGTAGTTGTATTTAGCGCACTGTAGAGTAATTCATTGGGTACCCCATCTTTATCCCAAATGAAAACATTATACTCGCTTATGCCCCAAATGTGGCCTTCAGTAGTAGCAGTAAGCATTTTTAGCCCACTAGGATTAAGCCTTTCCGGGTAGTCTTGCAGATAGTAGGAGTCAAACTTGATTTTATTTAAATCGGTAAAAAACACCCCCTTTTGATTTACAGAAATCCAAATCACACCATCTGGAGCGCGATAGAGTCCTTCCACCTCCTCTTCAAAGGGGGTAACCCCTCCTTCCAATTGTTGGTATAGTTTCCCTTCAAATGCCTGGCTGACCGTATTAAAAATAAATACCCCTGACTGCTGTGTAGCTACCAGTAAATGTGTATCATCTAGGGCAATAATACTCGTAATTGCCTTCAACCGTCCTACCGTAGGTTGACTAGTAATGAACTGCTCCTGTTGATTATTGATATTCACAAGGCCAATGCCATTTTCTAAACCCACCCAAACCGTCGAATCGTTCAAGTAAAGAGAGGTGTACACTCTTTGGCCTTTGAAAAACCACTGTTCATAAGAAGCTTTATTTGCTGCTTTACTCTTCTTCAATTGTTTTACAAGAAGCCCTTCTTTTTTGTGGCTAAAGAACCAGACGCTCTTCGAATTTTTTCCCTTGCAAATGATAGACCGATAATTAATTTCTGGAGCCTCCCAGACCACTTGAGCATTTTCCAAATCATTCGCTGGGAATACTACCAATTGGGCATCATCTACATTTGCCCATACTTCTTCGGTATCTATATCCACCAGCTTCAGCTGGACGTTGGCATTGCTATCAGCAATAGTAGGGGGCAGCATAAAAGCAGTAATCGCTTCTGTCGTTAGTTGTAGGCGATGAATTCCTTTTGTGCTACTGAACCAAAGATTCCCTTTTTGATCCTCAAAGAATGGGCTATTTAGCATATTGTCTAACAGGCCAATTGTTGGATATTCGGATTTGATAAATGATGCTATCCGATTTCCATCGTACCTATTCAAGCCTTTGAGGGAGTTGATCCATATATGGTCTGAGGTATCTTGGTGTATAAAATGGTTGAACTCTTGCCCACTTAGTCCATCTCTAGTTGTTAGCTGGTTAAAATGGCATACTACCTTTTGTGCACTTACTGGTAGGCTTACGCCAAATACGAAGTAGCACCCCAAAAATAGTGTTGTTATAAGCCGCACTTTCTTCCAGCCTATCCGCATGCCTGTTTATGGTATATTGTCCAGGTTATCTTTAAAAGTCCTGACAATATACCAAAAGACCAGCTAATCTGAAACGGAGCTATACGGTGGCATTTGGTTTTTTGGGGTAGAGGGACATCAAATCAGGTATAGAAGGAGTGTATAAAAACGCTCCCCCCTTCAAGTAAACCAAGTCTGTGAAGTCCACTTCTAGTTCTACTCTATTCTTAGCCCTTTCATTTTTTACTCCCCAGCTTTTGTTCCAAATATTCTTTCTATAAGAAGGTACATTCCTATATTGCCCCGCTATGGGGTCCAGTCCAATGCTCATTTTGGAAAATTCCGAATCACTTTCACAATCTGGCTGATGTCCATTATTGCTCCATTCTTGCTGAATAGCCACGAACTGTGTATCGATACTAGCCTGGTAGCATAGAAAGAGCAAGCCTTGACTTACCCCAGGATTTTCGTAAGGAATGCCACGCCTAACAATTACTCCTATCACATCTCTATCCAACTCCCGATTAGGATCATACTTTAAATGCTTGATAATACACGATCTATCGCTGCGTGGGTTAGCCCGCCGCACATGTGCGTGCAGTGGACATCTTAGTCCTTTGAGGTCTCCACTATAGCCTGTCTTATAATCTTCATCGAACGTTTTTCGGGAGACTTCCGTTTCGAGTACGCCGGGCTTATCCGATAGGTCTAAGGGAGTTCCATCCTTAAACCTGCCCATTATTTGCGCTTCCGCTAAACTGATAGGGATGGCTAATCGCCTAGATAAGTAGTGTACCTTCTCATTGAAGGCTAGTACATCCTGCTCTAATTTCCTAAATACCAAAAAGCTTCCCCCTCGCTTGTCCAAAATGATATTTAGTTTCGTCGCTTCGTTTTTCTGGTAGATAGGAGTGTGGCCTATCTTCTTTTTAAAAAAGGTAGGGGTAGTGATATTGTCCTTGAACCCAAAAGGTTCTATGGCATCTTTTCCCCAATAGAGCTTCTTACCTTGTTCGACAAACTGGATGTGTCCAATTCCTTTTTGTAGCAGAAAAAACGTAAGTTTTTGTTCGAAATCGTCTAGTGAACTAAGGGTATCACTAGCGATCTCGATAAGTAAATCAATAGGCTGTCGATAAGGAGATTCCCACTCTGTTGGGTGAGGGTCAGAAAGCGCTTTGCTTACAAATTGATCTTTCATGCCTTTATTAAAAAAGGTATGCTCACTGGGGCTACACCAGTGCTGCTGCTGAATCTTGTTTAAGCCCAGGGCACTCAGATGAAGCGTCATAACAATAGAAGTAGTATGAGCAGTATGCTGTTTGTTTTGAATACGCCGCTCACTTTCTTCCAATTGCTTCTCCAAGGAATTAATGACCTGAAACGGTTTATGATTAGCAAAGAATAAATCAGCTATTCCTGCTCTAATTCTTTCTTTAGGAGTGTTATCATTCAGGCCAATAAACAAGAATCTACAAAAATCTCTTCCATGTGACTTGAGAAGGTTAGGTTGAATATGCGCGTAGCAACTATACATTTCTAAATGATCTGAATAGTTAGGTCTTCCTTAATGTATCTTGGACAACTCAGTGCCACTATTTTGCCTGATTGGTCTTGCAATACAGTTGGCCGAGCACTCTCTATTTTTAAGACAGAGAAAGCAATAAGGGCTTCTTGGAACTCAACCTCACCAAGTGATCCATCTTGATTTACCACTCTATAATAAAGCTGGCCATACTTAATTTGTATCCCTTTGTGTGACATGCCTATTTGCGTGTCATTCAGGGTTTGCTGACTTACTTTTAGGAGATCTCCATTATAAAAAAAACTACCTGCAAGATCATCTGGCACCTCGACGCTGGAGAGCTCTAGGAATTTAGACTGAAGCTCATTAGGACTTTCATTGTTCGCCGGGGTAATAATGCCGATTGCCATGTTCTTATTGTTTAGGTTAACCAGTATCAATTTAACCCGAACACAAACATATTACCGTAGATAATGTACCAGCCTTATCTCCTACTGCACTAAGTAGAGTTCTAGCTTATCCTATGGAATTTACAGCCCTTTTAGTTGTTGGACGACTTGATCGCGTTTGTCTTTTGACACCGGGATACGCTTTCCTGTAGTCAGGCTTATCTGGCTATCGCCTCTTATATATCCATCCACAAAATGCAAATTGACGAGATAAGATTTATGCACCCGCATGAAGTACGTATGCTGTCGTAGCTGTTGCTCAAAGATTCCTAGATTTTTGGAAGCAATCACCTGTGGTCGTTCATCAGCAAAGTGGAAGTCCGTATAGTTGCGGTCTGCCTTGAGATAAGCAATATCTTCCAACTTGCAGACCTGTAGCTCATCTGAATTAGCAATAAGTATTCTAGACGGTAGCTGACTATTGTTAAGGCGATCTTTTGACTCCAATGCTACTTCCAGCTGTCGATCTAATCCATTTACCGGTATTGTTTGAGCAGAAAAGCGTAAAATTGCCTCTTTTAGCTCATCGGGATCAATCGGTTTCAGTAAAAAATCCAGACTCCCAAATCGAAAGGCTGTAATGGCATAATCGTTGCTTTTGTGAGCAGTAATAAAAACTACTTTAAACTGCCGATTTGTGGTAGCTCGCAAAAAGTCGAAACCTGTACCATCCGGCAGTTCAATATCCAAAAAAATCAACTCCGGTTGATGCTCCTCTAGTAACTGCAAGCCTGATGCTATTGTATGGGCATTGCCCACCACTTCCACTTCAGGGTGATTTAGTTGAAAGAGGTAGTTCAAGATCGTATGGCTCTGTACTTCATCGTCTACAATGAGGACTTTCATAAAGGTGGCTTAGGTTCTGTTTATGGCTAAGTAATGCTATACCGAAAATAGAAAAATCGTGGGCAGTGTCCAAGTGGGTGGAGTAGAAATGCCGCCTGCAATAAAACATGTATTTAAAGGCAAAGCTGGTCGACTGGTCGCTTAGTCGGCGCGTGGTGAAGGTGGAGTAGTGTTAAATTGGCTTAAGCATGCATCAAGGGAGTTACCCTCAGTATGAATGCACTCACAAAATTGAATACACCGCTCGGACGCTTCAGAGACGTCGCATTGGCGCTTACAGTCGGTGATGGTATTTCGTGGCAAAATCTTATAGAGCACGCTAGTATGCCCTACAACGAAGACAATAACTAAAAGAACCCCTGCAAAAAACTTGACGGGAAAGGTGCTGCTGATGGCATTTCTTCCCGGCAAGTCCACTTTGGATGCCGCGTGGCGAAACGGAAGAATATCTCTGAATTTGTGGTAGTCCCAGCACAGCAGGTACAAAACAGCGCAGAGCATCAGAGGCGAGGTAACTTGCGACCCATCAAATCGCACTGCAAGCGATAGCACGCAGATATTCAGGATAATCGGAAAATAAATAAAAGCGCCCAAGGTTGCCGTTCGAGGGATTAGCAAAAGCACCGCAGCGATGACCTGCATGTACCCCACAAAGGTGTAGTAGTAGCCCGTATGAAAAAAGGCTTCTAAAAAATTACCCATTGGGTGATTGGCAGAAAGCACCGTAAAGCGTTCCCCCAGCACTTTCTGCATCCCCGAGGGGATGAATCCCGCTGCTAAAGCTATCCGATTAAAAATGGCAAAATAGTGGAGCCACTTGTTTTGCCTGGCCTTTAGGTGGAGGTGGTCTAGGGTGGTGGAAAGGTTCATAGTCCGGTTTCTATAATTTAAAGTACTTTGAAAAACAAAGTTAGTTAAAATTTTACAGTTAGCCAGACTGACAATTAATTAGTTTACCGTGTTGCAAACCATTTCTACCACCAGTCGTTGTTCTGTCTAAGCAAAAAAATAAAGCATGAGCAACGATACATTCTATACCTTGGAAGCCGACACGCTACAAGGGCAAGCCATCCAAATGGATGAATACAAAGACAAGGTCGTCCTAGTGGTGAATACCGCCAGCAAATGTGGCTTGACGCCGCAATACGAAGGGCTTGAAAAACTATACCAAAAATATAAAGACGAGGGCCTAGTCATCCTAGGCTTCCCCTGCAATCAATTCGCCAACCAAGAGCCTGGCAACGCCCAGGCCATCGAAGAATTCTGCCAGATTAATTATGGCGTAAGCTTCCCTATGTTTGATAAGGTAAAGGTCAATGGCAGCCACACCCACCCCATTTTTAAGTACTTGAAGTCAAACCTAAGCGGCTTTCTGACCAGCGCCATCAAATGGAATTTCACCAAGTTTTTGATTGATCGAAATGGCCATCCGGTTAAACGATATGCTCCACAGACGAAGCCGGCGGATTTGGAGGCGGATATTGAGCGGTTGTTGGCGGAGTAAGGGGAAATTAATAAAAAGGTTCATGTTGAAAAACCCTCGTTTTTTCAGACACTCCCCCTCTCATCCCAACAAGTAACTTTTCTTTTCAAGAGCCGTACAAAAAACTGGTCTTCGAAATCAAAGTCTGATAAAAGGGCATAACAACCCTTTTAGGAGACAGTTTTGAAAATTGGCTATGCAAGAGTATCAACTAAAGATCAAAATCTAGCTTTGCAAAAAGATGCATTGCAAAAAGCTGGATGCAACATTATTTTTGAGGAGAAGGTAAGTGGAGCAAAAGTGGATCGGGTAGAGCTACGAAAAATGATCGATCAAATCCGAGAAGGTGATATTATCATCACTTGGAAATTAGACCGTTTAGGTCGTTCTCTTCGTGATCTCGTTAATCTAGTCACTGAAATTCAGGATAAGGGAGCAGGATTTAAATCGCTCAATGACTCAATCGATACCACTACCCCACAGGGGAAATTGACTTTTCATATCTTTGCTGCATTGGCAGAGTTTGAGCGGGATATAATCAGTGAACGGACTAGAGCAGGCTTGGTAGCTGCCCGTGCCCGAGGGCGGAAGGGTGGAAGGCCAAGAGGCCTTTCTAAAGAAGCACAGCACAAGGCGATTGTGGCAAAGTCCTTGCATGAGCAAAAAGAGCTATCTGTAACTCAAATTTGTGAGCAAATAGGGATTGCTCGAAGTACATTCTACAAATATTTGAAATACTAAATCCAAAATGTAAAAAGGCGTTAGTAACGCTAAAAACAAATTATATAGCTTTACATAAAATATGTGTTAGGTTCTTCCAGCGCGGTTAAAGATATGCTTGAATCAATTAACTTTCCTGCTAGTAATGAATATCGGAGCGGTTCATCTAATGAGCCTATTGCGTTCTTTTTAGAAGTACTGCCTAACAGTACTCGTTTTGATTTACTATTGGGGTATTTTAGTTCTTCTGCAATAAATCTTCTTTCCCTAGGTTTTGCTCAGTTTTTGTATCACGGAGGAACTGTTCGAATGGTAACGAATCATATTCTTTCTCCAAAAGATAAACGAGCCGTAGATCAGGGGCTTCATACTCAGGCTTTTCAATACGATTTTTCAATAACAGATTATGAGCGTATCAAAGCAACACTTGACGAATATGGCCGCCATTTTTTCCGTTGTCTTGCTTGGTTATTTGCCTCTAAAAAAATCGAGATTCTAATCGTAAAACCCAAAGGCTCTAGAGGAATTGCTCACTATAAGTCAGGAGTTTTCTATGATAAGAAAGGGCAATCAGTAAAATTTAAGTCTTCTTGTAATTTTACTGCCTACGGCTTGATGGAGAATTTGGAAGAGTTAGAAGTCAAGCGATCTTGGAGCTCAAAAGTGGAAGAAGCTGGAGTACAAGAATATCAAGAATACTTCAATTCGATTTGGAGCAAGGAGGCCTCTTTTGTTGAGTATCTTTCTACAAGTGATGTTGAGCAGGCGATAATGAACGATTTTGGTAATCAGTCAATTGACGAGTTGTTGATTGATGAACATAAATTGCTCCAAAAGAAACGACAGGTTCTTAGCAATCATCATGTCCGAATGATTATTGATCGATTGAGGCAAGGGATGGATCGAATAGCTATTTCATATGTGAAAGAACCAACGTTTCCTTATGAAAAACCAAGAGGCTACCAGGATGAAGCCTACTCGAACTGGAAAGGTAGAGGCTATAAAGGCATCTTTGCCATGGCTACAGGAACTGGTAAGACACTAACTGCACTAAATTGTATACTTCAGGAATTCAAAAAAAGGGGGAGTTATCGTGGGATCGTCATAGTCCCAACCATTGAATTAGTCAACCAATGGGTGGAAGAAGTTAAAGGGTTTAAATTTAGGAATATTATTAAGGTATCCTCTCAAAATAAAGATTGGCGAGAGGATATCCAAATGGCCACTGTTTTGGCCTCTTCAGGAGAGAATTATTCGTTTTTTGTAGTAACAACTTATCGCTCCTTCACCCATCGTAGATTTCAGAAGTTATTACACAAATTTCCAAAGGATACTATTGTAGTTGCTGATGAAGCTCATAATTTGGGCTCTAAGAGCATCTTACCACTGTTAGAAGAATTCCCTCTAGCAATGAGGATAGGACTAAGTGCTACACCCGAAAGAGTTTATGATGAAGAAGGTACAAAGGCTGTTAATGTATTTTTTGATGATACTCCCCCCTACACATTTGAATATTCAATGGCCAAGGCGTTAGAGGCAGGGTTTCTTTCCAAGTACTTATATTATCCAATTCTAGTAGAATTAACAGCGGAAGAACTCGAAAATTACACTGAAATTAGTGCAAGTCTTGCTAAGTTTTTTGGGGCTGATTCGGAAGAATCTAGGGCTACTGTGGAAAAGCTTCTGTTACTTAGAAAACAAATAATACATAAGGCTAGTAAGAAACTTTCTGCCTTTGATAATCTAATCAGGTCGCTGAAAAAAGAAAACAAACTCAACTACACCCTTGTATATGCTGCTGAGGGTTACTTTAATGATTTATTTGACAATTCAGAGTCTTTAGGGACTCTTGATACTGAAGAGCATAGGATTTGTGAATTATATGCTAACCGTATTCGAGTATTATCACCAGAGACAAAGATTTCTTTATTCCATGCTGGAACTAAAGACAGAGCTTTTATCCTAGATCGATTCGCTCAATCAGATTTAGATATGTTAGTATCAATGAAATGTTTAGATGAGGGCGTTGATGTTCCGAGAACAGAACAGGCCATCTTTTGTGCTAGTACAGGAAATCCTCGGCAATTTGTACAGCGACGAGGACGTATCCTTCGTCTATCAACTTCGACAAATAAGCACCTAGCAACTATTTATGACATGGTCGTAGTGCCTAGTGTAAGTCACAGGGTAGGAAACTACAATACAGAGAAGCAACTAATCGAAAACGAATTGAAAAGAGTTTATGAATTTGCTGGTTTAGCGATCAATCAAATGGAAGCTCTGCAACATATACAGCCAGTCTTGGACCTCTATGGCATAGATAAACAAATATAAAGATGGATGCAAAGGAAATTCTTAGGGCAATGCTCGATAACGAGAAGTTGATGGAACAGCATCAATATTCAAGGCAGGAAGCTGTTAACATAGATTTCCAGCCACCACATAGCAACGAGTTCTTGAGATTCATGCAATCTGCTGTGAAAATTATGGATGAAACACAGGAAGAGACCTCTCGTATTATGGCGAACCGTTTGATTAAATTCTTCGAAGAAAACTATAGCTATGAAGATCCTAAAAATTGAATTGGAAAACTTCATGTGCTACAGCGGTACAGGAAATGTTATTCAGTTTTCAGAAGGTTTGAACCTTATCTTAGGTGGAAATGGCTATGGAAAAACCAAGCTTTATGATGCCTTCAATTGGGTACTATTTGATAACATCACAGATCAAGATGGACGGTTAACTCTATCTACACAATCGCTGAAAGAAGGCCTTATATCTAAGAAGGCATTGGCAACAGTTGCAGAGGGTAAAGAAGTGGTTACAACAGTGAAACTTGAGATCGTTAACCAGCAGGGCAAACATATAATCTTAGAGCGAAGCTATAAGACGACAAAGCTTTCTGAGACAGAGTTCTCTAGTTCTGGAAAAAGCGTATTTGGAATTAGTAGTAAAGATGATTTTGAGTACAAACCCTTGGCCTTAAGCAATCAAGATGAAATTGATACATTTATTAGAGAGCAGGTTATTCAGCCGGACATATTAGAGCATCTTTGGTTTCAAGGGGAGCGGGGAATTAAAAGGGCTGTAGATACTTCAAGTAGTACTAAGCTACAGCAAGTAATAAATAAGCTCTCTTATATCGATACTTGGGAACGATTCATTGGAGCAGCAAATGATACTGACCGTAGAACAAGGGATAAATTCAATAGGGCTGTAAAGAAGTCAGAGAAAAATAGAGATAGATCGCAAGAGATTCAATCAAAGTTAGACGCCATCCAAAAAAGATTAGCAGCTAATGAAAAAGAGCTAACTATCCATAGAACAGAGATTGAACGAGTCGATGAGCAAATGGATAATTTGAGTATGGGCGAAAGGATAAGAGAAGGCCTCACCAAATTTCGTGATGATGAATATAAACTAAAAAAGCAGCTGACAGAGACCGAAAATGAATACAACAGCATACTAGATAATGCCAACCGCGAACTCTTTGAAAGCTATTGGGTGGTCCATGGGACAGAGCACATGGCAAGAAAGTTTGAAGAGCTTAGAGAAGAATACATTTATCTTAAGCATGAAGACAGACGGCGTGCAGAAAATGGATTGCCACCTATTCCAAAAGGAAACCCAAGTGCTGCTCACCTCAATAAGATGTTAAAGGACGAGCATTGTAATGTTTGTAATCGCCCAGCCAAGAAAGGGAGCGAAGCATATAAACATATTGAGAAGCTACTTCCTGAAAACTATCCTAGTGTAGAAGACAATTTTGATCCTTATCATCATGAAGGTTCTCTTCTAAGGCTCAGCAGTTCTCAACATAGAATTACTCACGATTCTGCAACCTTCGGAACGGCGGCAGAAGAAATTAGAAAACGATACTTTGTTCTCAAAAATAAATGGAAACAGCTTGAAGAAGAATCGAGAACTACGGAAGAGCAAAAGGCTGTTCTTCTCTTCCGATATGGGTTGGAATCTGTTGAGTCAGGAATGAGACTAAGTGGTCAATATATGTCCTTGAGTGACAAAAAGGCTGAGCTTAGTAAAGAAATTGGGAGACTTGAAGCTGAATGTGAAGAATTATTAGAAGACCAGAGAGGAAAAAACAGGGATTTGGAGGGGCTACTTGGCGACGATATAGACCCGATTTTATTGAAGCAAATGAATTACTTTGAAGGCTTACTCCTTGCTGCTAAGGATGCTAAAGAAGCACAGTATAGCAAATTAGTAGAACTCTTATCAGGGGAAACTAATCGGCATTATGAAGCCATTAATAGCCAGTCTGGTGCATTTTTTGGAAAAGTAGTTTTCAAAGAGAATAGTAAAGGGGGATATACCCCAGAAATTCAAAATGAGAACGGCGAAAGTGTAACGAGTGGAATGAGTACATCTCAGTTACTATCGATGCAATTTTCTATCCTTTTTGCCATATTAAGTGCTAATAAAAAATATGGTTTTAACAAACGGTATCCGTTAATCGCCGATGCTCCTAATTCTGCCTTTGATGCAAAAAAGAAGAAGCATCTACTTCGCCAAATTGGCACTACTTTCGAGCAATCTATAGTTATGATGTTTGAGTATTTAGAGAATGATCCAGAGCGCGTAAATCGGTATAGAGTGGATGAAGAGGACCTCAATGAATTGCTAGCTACTATGCGAAACAAAGGAGTAGAGGTCAACGTAGTCATGCTTGATGTACCGGACGGTATCAACTCTAGAGACATAAATGAGCTAAAGGTTGAAATCAAAAATCTCTGATTCGATGGAAAGAACTATCACCCATAAACTTATGCTCAAAGAGCCTAAATTTGCTAAACGATTCGAGCATTTGTTTGAGCGCTTTTCCAGAAAATGGGGTGGCTCTGAACAAGATCGACGTGATCGAGTGAAGGTTTTTGCTAAGAATTATGAGCTGTACATTTATGCTTTTTTTCTTGGAATGAGAAGGCACAAGAGTATCAAATTAGAAAGCCATGAAAAAAGTCGTTCCAATGTTATGGCTATCAGGGACTGGAAGCCGGAGGCTCTACGTGATTACTTAGTAGCTTGCACTTTAGCTGAGGATGGTACACCATTTCGCAACTATGATTATATGAATGAAACCGAGTTGGATAAGAAATCAACAGAACTCAAAGGAGTTGTTGAAGCCTATACCAATGGAGGGTTGATTCTTCTAGAAGAGGAATTTAAGGAAGACAAGGCTTATTTTGACAAGCCGTTTTCTTTTACGGAGTTTGTGTTTGAGTAAAATAAACTTAGTCGAATAACCAAGGGGAGATTTCTGCCCAAGCTAATTCCGCTAAGTTTTTAGATCTCTTTTCAATTAAATCTTTTGTCCAATCATTTACAGATGCTATCGAATCAGCTAATGGTAAATGCATTCCTTCTTCCAATAATTTTATTGCTTGTTTACTAAAATTGAACCCGTCTTTTTTTGCTTGAATTCTAATGTTTTCTACTAGATCATTTCG
>JBCCRH010000117.1:0-14143 GCA_039208045.1 Bacteroidota bacterium | reverse complement strand
TGCCCTGCGCTGTAGTAGCGGCTCTGGTCGTGTAGGTTAAAGCCCCAGTCCGCATCCAACTCATCGCGCTGCTGCTTTAGCAGTTTAGCTTCTGGCGACTGTAGTCGAATGGCATCGCGGTTCAGGTCTACCCCAAGGGCATTGCGGCGCTCAAATTGCTCGGCTCCATCTGGGTTGAGCATGGGGATAAATACCAAGGTCAGCTCTTCCAGCAGTTTTTGGCGAAAGCCATCGTATTGGTCGCTTACGCTAAAAAAGTTGAACACATCCATCAGCGCCATAGTGGCCGTCGGCTCATTGCCATGCATTTGCGACCAGAGCAGCACTTTGGTCGGGCCATTTCCCAGCTGCACCCGATAGATGGAGCGCCCTTCTATTGATTTGCCTATTTCCTGAACCTTAAAAGGAGGTTTCAATTTTTGTATCAAGGGTACTATATCAGCATGCTTAAAGCGCCTATTCTTAATAGAAGTTGCCTCATAATTTTTATATTGATCTAACAATTTTTGATGAGTAACTATTTCTTGGCCTACATTGGGAATCGAAAAAATAAGTAACAGTAAGAAAGTATAAATGAAACGTATCATAACTAGGTGTTGATTAAGTTAGTAACAGCCAAAGGATAAGTTCCGCATTTTGGCAAGGGGATTTTGCTCTAAGACAAGGCGAAAAACGCAGACGATGCCCTAGCATCGGCGAGGCTTTTCAACGCAGTATTAGAGCAAAAGAACCAGCCATAAATCGAGAAGTTATTCATTGACTGTTACTTAGTATTCCAAAACTAAAGAACTATGACCACCAAAAGAGCGGACTTACTCCCTATTTTCGAAAAATTTATACCTATTAGCGAAGCAGCTCAGGATATGTTCTTCTCCTTTTTAATGGAAACGACCGCTCCCAAGGGCACCATCCTACTGAAGCCTCGCCAGATTTGTACACGCCTCTATTTCCTAAAGGAAGGTTTTGCGTATCAGTACCGCTGTACAGAGAAGGCCAATATTGTCACCTATTTTTGGTTCGAACAGGACTTCATTACCAATTTACCTTCTTTTCTGACACAAATTCCATCTACAGAAACGATTGAGGTATTAGATGATAGTATACTCTATTCCATTACGTACGACCAGCTACAACTATTATACCAAGCCTATCCAGAATTTAACGCCCTAGGCCGACTTATATTAGAGCATTATTATTTGGAGTTGGCAAATGTAGGCGACCTTTTTAGCACCTATCCGGCTAAATCTCGCTATGATAAGCTCCTCCAACAAAAACCTCAGCTATTTCAGCAAGCTACACTCGGTCAAATTGCGAGTTATTTGAATATTTCTCAGGAAACACTCAGTCGTGTTCGCGCTCAAAAGGAAATTTCCTGATCTACTGCTTTTTTGACTTTTGTCAAAGCAAGTCCGCTATAGTTGCAATAGTTTTGAATAGTCAATCCCGATTTACCATCCCAAAAACTATTTATGGACTTTAAATTATCAGTTCTTCTGTTTGTACTTTCGCTAGCACTCCATAGCTGTATCCCAGAACCCGATCCATATCCCTTTAAAGCCCCTGCCATAATCAGAGCAGAAGCTCAAATCATTTCAGATCGTTTAACTACCTATATCGAAGGCTGGCTTGATGGCGTAAATCCAGCCATGATACCCGATAGTTTGATCCCTAACGGAATTATTGATGCCGTAAATTTTGAATTAATTCATCCCGATAGTATGCCATCGGAAGATGTTTGGGCTTGGCGTTATGCTCAATCCATTAATACGGATAGTATATACAGTGGCTTGCCCGATCCCAATGTGACATACCTGCTTTTGGGACCTTCTCTTGCGCCCTATGGAAGTAAGGTACATATTGAAGGCGAATTTCCTCATTGCCGCTTTTTTAGCGTACAAATTACGCCGCCCCTTAGTGGTGAAGAATATACCTATAACAAGGTTTTTGGTTCCGCAGAAGTTAGTATTGTAGATGTTGATATAGACCCGCTTCCTGGTCATATCAATCCTTTTCGGATTGGGGCTGATCGAGGGGCTATTCATCGCTCTTATCATTTGACGTTCGATCTAGAAATTGGGGATCCTGTTGCGTTGAGCAGTGGTAATTTTGCCCCTCCTTACCGATACCCTGGTAATACTAGGTTTGGAGGACTAATTCACCATCAGGGGCCTTGGGGAATAGATGGCGGTTTTGCAGGAATCACCCCTGGGAATGGAGAATGGAATACTGGGGCTATCTGGCTGCGCTACTATGCCCCCGATGGAGAAGACCCCACTACGGGTATTGATTTTCCCAAAATTTGGTATGAATTGGCCGATGGCAGGCGTTACTTCATTCGTGCTAATTTTCAAGAATTCTTTAGTCGAGTTAACAGAACGATTCCTGCTCAAGAAAGTTATACGAATCCGAATCCCAATATCAGTGTAGATGTGGGCTGGGCTAAGTCGTATGGCATTTTAATGAATATCTTAGGTGGAGTCTCCCTTGCTAATGGCTGGCTGCACCCTGACACTTCGGCCAAAATTAGAGCAGTTGATCTGGGAGCAACAGGAAGAAGTCAGTTTGCTCCACCACCAAGAAACTATGAAGCACACGCCACAATAAACAACTATGCCAGCTATACTGGTAAGAGTATTCGATTAGATACCGGAGAGGTTTTAGTACTCACGGGGAAACTCCCCACTTTTCCTAACACTAGAAATGGCTTATCTGCCATGGAAGCTGCTCAATGCAGATATTGGTCGATTGTAGGCTATGACAATGACCCTTTTTTTGAAGCTCCTGGTTCTGCCATCAATAGTATTATGGACGATGAAGTGCTCATTGATGAGTATCGAAATTTTATGATTTGCTATTCTAGAACAGAAGATTGGCCCATGAATGCTAGTCCGGAAAATGGTGTTTCTTGGGTCAGCTGGGGCCCAACGATGGAACTAGGACTGATTATGCGTTATGTAAATATAGCAGATGACTGGGAATTTGAGTATTCCCCCAATACCTTCCACCTGCCTTGGAGTACTGGGAACTTGGCTTCTCCTACCTTTGACTCAACGTTAATTTTTCAAAACTGGCACAAAGGTTTTATGAATTGTTATTTGCCGCGTGTCCATATCATGAAAAAAGCACAGTTTGAAGCACTAGGTAATAGTTTTCAGGTCGATGATATTCCCATCCTAGTGCATGATGGCCAATACATAGGCTTAAATGATGCCTTAGATGTGCCCATTATAGCTTCTTCTTTTACAGATGATGACACTACGTTTGCTCCACTAAAAGCCAATGATAACAACTTCGATAGTTACTGGGCTTCTCAAACGTTGAGTACCCCAGAGCAGACCGAATGGATTCAGCTTGATCTAGGTGCTGAACGCAAAATTTCAGGTGTAAAGCTTTCTTGGAACTTCCTGGCACATGCTACTGCGTACGATTTACAATACTCCTCTGATGCAACGAACTGGACCTCCTTTTTCACTACACAAAATGGCAATGGACAAAATGATATTGTTGACCATTTAGCCATCACTGGTCGATATGTTCGAGTGCTGATGCATCGCTGCATACTTTTTCAGTATCAGCTTCGCAATATTGAAGTCTACTATCCTGCTTCTGAGTGTTTGAATATGCCGATCATTACTTCGCAGAGCAGTACTCAGCAAGCAATAGACTTTGTCATTTTTCCAAATCCAAGTAGTGGTACTATTCATTTTAAAGTGCCGCTTTCCGTAAATCCCAGACAGGTACAGGTATTTAGTAGTAATGGGAGTCTATTGATGAATACAGCTTTTGAGCCTAGCCTTCAATTATCCTTACCTAGCGGTATCTATTTCATTGCGCTTGAAGTAGAAGGACGTATGGTAGTTAAAAGGGTGATCATTACGGAGTAATTGTCAAGTTCAATTTACCTTTACAAAAAGCTGACTCATCTTGATACTCACGGGTATGCTCTTGAGCTCGACCATAGCATCCAAACCAGAAAATCTAGCTATTTCCCAGACGTTGGTGTCTTTTCTAAAGAAGGTCTCTACCACGGCTTTATCCTGAGCGACCAGCACATACTCTTGAAAGGATTCAAGTTGCTGATATTTATAAAACTTATCGCCTCTGTCGTAGCTCTCTGTTGACTTTGAGAGCACTTCCACAATAAGCACAGGATTAGTAACTGCTTCTACATCCTCCTCAGAAGTTTGAATCGTTCCACAAATAACCATAGCATCAGGATAGACAATAGCGTCCGCAGCTTCAATATGAATTCTAATTTCGCTTCCGAAGGCATTACAAGCATCATCTTGCTCCACCCCTGCTCGCAGCTCATTGTAAGCATTTCCACAGAGTATCCCATGATTTAGCGATCCACCGGTCATGGCTAGCACTTCCCCTCCTTCATATTCGTGTTTAATAGAAGAGGCGTCTTCTATTTCTGTGTATTGCTGTATGGTGGAAAGGTTAAGTTTTTTTACTCCCATTGGATATTAATTCACTGTTACATAGTTAATTCTATAGCGGATTACAAACCTGCCCGATGCAGGCGGGTCCGCTAAGCGCGTGCTAGGCTTTTTGTATAAAGCTTGGCCCGTGCTCAGTGGATTTGTAATCCACGTGGCCATTGCAAGCTGTAGTATAAACCCAAATTACACATTTTATCAAAGATCAACAATCAACATCAGTTTGAACTACGCCCTAAAGCTTTTGCCCGTTCACTGCTTTGTATTAATTTTATACATTGAATTGGCAACTTACCTCGTTAGCCAAGCGTTGACATACGAAGCACGAATAAAAGCTCCGATAGTAATCGGAAAGCGACTATACAAACTAATAGAATGGATACTCAAATCAGCCACTTTCAAACCATCCCCAACGACCCCATCCAAGTACTACAGCATACCCTTTCTAATGGCATGCGTATGTACATGAGCATTAATGCAGATGCGCCGCGCATTTTTACCAATATTGCGGTGCGAGCAGGCTCCAAGCACGACCCAGCTGATACAACTGGGCTGGCCCACTATATGGAGCATATGCTTTTTAAGGGAACTAGTAAAATAGGCGCTACTAACTGGGAAGAAGAGCAAGTATTGCTACAGCAAATCTCTGACCTCTACGAAGAATATCGACAGACTACTGACGAGGTGCAACGCACCAAGCTATATACTCAAATCGACCAAATCTCCAACCAAGCGGCTAAGCTAGTAGCCGCCAATGAATACGATAAACTCGCCAGCTCCATTGGTGCCAAAGCAACCAATGCTTATACCTGGGTAGAGCAGACCGTTTATGTAAATGACATCCCCAGCAATGAGCTGGAACGCTGGATGAAGCTCGAATCGGAGCGCTTTCGCATGATGGCCCTGCGCCTGTTCCATACCGAATTAGAGACGGTATATGAGGAATTTAATATCAGTCAAGATCGCGATTTTCGAAAGGCGAATCAGGCAATTCGGGAGGGCTTATTTCCTTCGCACCCCTATGGTACGCGCACAACGCTAGGTTCAGCGGAGCACCTGCGCAATCCATCGCAGAAGAAGATACATGAGTTTTTTCATACCTATTATGTGCCTAACAATATGGCGATCCTACTAGCAGGTGATTTCGATCCTGCACAGGCCATTGAAGCGGCAGAGCAATATTTTGGAACCTACCAAACGCGCACCACTCCTTCTTTTACCTTTGAAAATCAGCCAACCCTCACAGCTCCTATTCGCAAGGAAGTATATGGCAAGGAGGCACCCTATGTGGAACTAGCCTGGCGTTTTGGCGGAAGCCAAACTAACGATCCCTTTATGATACAACTGCTGCGTAATATCTTGTATAACCAGCAAGCGGGAATAATGGATGAGCAGCTGACCCAACAACAGAAAGTGCTGGAAGCCAATGCTTGGACGTGGGTATATGAGGATTATAGCGTATTTGGCCTGTTCGGGAAGGCACGGGAAGGGCAATCGCTGGCGGAAGTGGAGCAACTACTAGCCGATCAAGTGGCGCTGCTCAAAGCTGGGGAGTTTGATGATTGGTTGATAGAGGCAGCGATTAAGGACTTGCGCTTGCAGGAGATTCAGGCTTTTGAGAATAATCAATCGCGGGTGCATAGCATGACTACTTCGTTTATTCTGGGTATTCCGTGGGATCGTATGGTAGGGCGTTACGATTGGATGACTCAGCTGACCAAAGCGGATATTGTGGCTTTTGCCAATACGCACTTGCACGAAGGGCATGTGGTGGTGAATAAGCACCAAGGCATAGACCCCAATAAAATCAAGGTAGAAAAACCACCCATTAATGCGGTAGAGGTAAACCGAACAGCGACGTCTACTTTTGCAGCTGACTTTTTGCAGCATTCAGCGCCCAAATTACATCCTGTGTTTGCTGATTTTGCAGGAGGTATTCGACAGATACCGATTCGCACTGGCTTGACCTTTGATTACGTGCCCAATACGCAAAATGAGTTGTTCCGCTTGGATTTCATTTTTGACATGGGCAAGAGTCACAGTCGAGAACTTTCCATCGCCTTGGCCTATTTGCCGTACTTGGGCACCTCAAAGTATAGCCCTGCTGAGTTGCAGCGTGCCTTTTTTAAGTTGGGCATTTTCATGAATGTCAATGCGTACGATGAGCGCTCCTACATCACGGTGAGTGGCCTCAATGAATCCCTCAAAGAGGGTATTGCATTGATTAATCATATTTTCCAAGACCTACAAACCGATGAGCTCAGCTGGAAAAAGCTGGCTACCGATATTGTGCTGCGACGCCAACATGCGCAGAAAGATCGCAATGTCATTTTGCGCCAAGCAATGGGCAGTTATGCCAAATATGGTGCGGCTAGCCCCTTCCAATTTCGGCTAAGCGAAAAAGAAATCAGAGCGTTGACTGCACAGGGCTTGACTGATTGGATCAAATCGCTTCCTAGTTTCCAACATCGCTTATATTACTATGGCCCAAGCGCTATGGATGAGGTGGTGCAACTGCTGGAGCAGCACTATCAACTGCCCGCCACGCTGAAGCCGCTACCTACACCTCAGGTGTTTGAGCAGTTACCAACTGCTAGTAATCGCGTCTTCTTTGTAGATTTTCCCATCGTACAAACCGATGTGCTGATGCTATCAAAAGGTACTCCACAGTTTAATCTGGAAGAGTACCTCCTTCGCGATTGGTACAATGAGTACTTTGGCTATGGCCTCTCTTCTATTGTATTCCAAGAGATTCGAGAATCCAAAGCTTTGGCTTACTCTACCTATGCTATGTATTCCAATCCACAATTCAAAGACCAAGCGCATTATCTGCAAGCTTATGTGGGCACGCAGCCCGATAAGCTGCGCGATGCTATCCCTACTTTGATCGACCTTACCGAAAATATGCCCCAAGCGGAGCGCCTAATGGAGCATTCGCGCACCTCTATTTTGAAGCGCATTGAGAGTAGTCGTATTCCAGCATCAAAGCTATTTTGGGAGGCTCAATCGATTCGAGACTTGGGGCAGCAGCACGATCTACAGCAGGATATCTATCAGACCTTACAATCGGCTTCCGCCAAAACGCTGATAGAGTTCCAGGAGCAGTACGTAAAAGGACGCGCCTTCCATTTCATGATTTTGGGCGATCAGAAGCGGGTAGATTTGGAGTATCTCCGCTCATTTGGCCCATTGGAAATCTTGAGTATGGAGCAGCTTTTTGGTCACTAGTATGCTTAATCGCTGGCAAGAACTGGCAACTGCCGCGCCTAGTCCGGTACAGCAGTTGCATAGCCCTTTATTAGATGCCAAAGGAGTCAAGCTTTGGGTAAAACGCGATGAGCTGCTTCGCATCCCTACTGCAAGTGGTGACCTCGCCTTTTGTGGTAACAAATGGCGCAAGCTCAAGTACAATTTGCTGGCGCAACAAGCATATCCCGAGCAGGCCATCCTGACCTTTGGTGGTGCCTATTCGAACCATATCGCAGCGGTGGCCGCAGCGGGCCAGCTTTTTGGCTTGACCACTATCGGCGTGATCCGAGGCGAACGTGCGCCTAAGCTGAGCACTACCCTACAGCAAGCAGAAGCCCATGGCATGCAGCTCCATTTTGTACGTCGTACGGCTTATCGCCAAAAGCAAAGTACCGCCTTTCGGCAAATGCTAAAGGAGCAATTTGGAGACTACCAACTCATTCCAGAAGGTGGTACGAACCGCCTTGCCCTGGAGGGCGTCAAAGAGCTAGCCCAGGAACTCTGTGATTTGCCTTTTACTATCGATTACTTAGCTTGTGCGGTCGGAACAGGTGGCACCCTCGCCGGACTAATTGCAGGCATGCCAGTAGACACCTGGATAGAGGGTTTTTCGAGTCTGAAAGGAGATTTTTTGAAAGGAGAAGTGCAGGAATTACTGGATCAATTTGCTTCAGGTAGGCATTTACCTACATGGTCGATTAACACGCAATTCCATTTTGGTGGCTACGCCAAATGGGATGATACGCTCTTAGGGTTTATGAAAGCCTTTTATGACCAATTTGAGATGGTACTAGATCCCATCTACACCGGAAAGCTGTTCTATGGTATCTGGGAGCAAATTCGGAGTGATTATTTTCCGGAAGGAAGTAATATAGTAGTACTACATACAGGGGGGCTGCAAGGTATTAAAGGATTTAATGAGCGCTTTGGCACTACCTTAGCCACTCACTAAATCCTTTACTTGCTTTTTATTTTACCATACCTACGCGCGTGCCCTCCTCATAGCGAACGATGAAGGCTTTCTTGAATCCGCTGGCTTTTGCGGTAGCCAGTGCACTCTGAGCATCTTGCTTGCTAAAGAAGTCTGCCAACAAAATCCGAGTAAGACCCCGCTCCATAATATCCTCCGTATCGATTCGACCTGTATCCAGCAACTTAGCCAAGTTCGGATCGTTGGGGTTGTACTTGGAAACTGCGGCCAACTGAATTTTGAAGTAAGTGCCTTCATAGCGCGGAGCTTGAGAAGAGTACTCGTATTTATCCGCTTTTGACTTAGGGCGTGCTGTGTAGGCATTTCCATCAGAGGGAGTAGCAATCGGACTTGCTGGCTCCGACTCGACATCTGTAAAAGTAGGCTCGAATGTTTCCTCTTCCCTATTCGATGGATTCATGGCTGGCTCTTGCGGCTCATCCATGGTATTTTCTGTATTCGGAATATCTTCAAAGCTAAGTGTTTCTTCTTGGGCAGGCTCTTCTACTGCGGTGCCTGCAAGCAGGAAGACGGGTTGGCCATAAGTGGGGCTATCCGTATCAGTGGTAGAGAATTGAAAAGCGCCATTCAGGTAGCCTGGGCTCACGACTTCTACTTCATATGCTTGATTGGCATCTACTGCAAATGCGTAGCTCCCATCAGTAAAATTGCGCTGCTTCACCAATCGTCTACTGCCATTCCCTTCAATCAAGTAAAGCGATACTTCCATATTATCCACCGTGCTTCCACTTTCGCGATCATACACATTCCCCTTTACGGTAAGTGCGCGGCCCTCTATCGTAAACTCGAATACATCAGTGTGACGCGTATTAGTTTTTTGCCCCCCAAAAACACGATTAGATACAAAGTAACCACCCGTTTTCGCTTGATTTTCGATATAGCCATAGTCATCAGCTCCTGAATTAAAGGGCAAACCCATATTCTCTGGCGTACTCCACCCTTGCTCGTTGCCTGCTGCTGCAAAAATATCGAAGCCACCAATAGAGACATGGCCATTCGAAGCAAAGTATAATCGATTGCCCTCAAAGTCATAGTAGGGCGTAATTTCATCACCTACTGTATTCACCACTGGCCCTACATTAATCGGAAAAGTATACTCTACATTATCGCGGGTGAGTTCTCGGGTTACATAATAAATATCGTAGCCACCACGGCTTCCCTTCGTGCGATTAGAAGAAAAGTAGAGATATTCTCGCCCATCGATATGCGCTACATTGGGGTGCGTATTGCTGAAGCCTTCTAAGTTGATATAATCAGGTAAGCGCTCGGGTACCGTCCAGCCACCCGTATTTCGCTTAATCACAAAGATTTCGCAACGGCTACTCTGGTCGTTGTAAGGCTTATCATCATTACAAATGGTAAAATAAAAGCGGCTGCCGTCAGGAGCCATCATGCCATTGCCGTAGTGTCCGTTTTGGATCACTGGGAAATTGCTGGGAATCGACGCACGCGTCCACAAATTGGCTTGCTTGAACGAGCTATAAACCCTCGCTCGATTCCCTCGGTCAGAGGAAAAGAAGAGCTCGTTGTTTTGCCCTGGGCTGGGGCCAAATTCATTCGCTTCGGTATTGATATTGCCTTCAGGATAGAGTACCTCTGCATCACTTCGCGCTTGCTCGGGCAATGTTTTTGCGAGTTCGCAACCTTCTATTTCTGTAGCTACAATGTCGGAAAGGATCGTCTTACTCTGTCCAGAGTATCCCGATATGAATTCCTGGAATTGTTTCTTGGCTTTATCATACTGCCCATCTTGCTTAAGACTTCGGGCATATTTTAGTCCTACTAGCGGATAGTCTTCATCATCATTCTTGACGTACTGATAGCACTCTGCTGCTTTTCGGAAATCTTTAATCAGGTAGTAAGATTCGGCTGCCTGAAAGATCAGTTCTTCTTTCTTTTTCTTCTTTAGCCAGGCTTTTTCATAGTTTTCTGCGGCTAGTGCATAGTCACCTTTTTCAAAATATTCTTTTGCCAGTTTGCGATGTTTTCGCCAGCTTAGGTTTTGGGCTTGTACTCCAATGGTGCTGGTCAGGAGTACTAAAATAATAAGTATGTAATTTCTCATAATAGTATATACTTGGATGATACTACAAAAATAGCTGATTATCAGTAGATTCTAAAATACGCTCCCGACGCTTACTTCCGCTCATTGCCGAGGAGCAGGTTTTCGATGACGCTGGGGAAATACTCGTGTTCCAGCTTTTGGACACGCTTGGCGATGCTTTCTGGGCTATCTGAGGCCTGAACGGGGCAGGATGCTTGGAAAACTACCGCCCCTTCGTCGTATCGCTCATTGACATAATGAATGGTGATACCCGTTTTATTAACCCCAGCTGTCTTTACTGCCCTGTGCACATTCATACCATACATACCCCTGCCCCCAAATGCCGGAAGCAGGGCCGGATGGATATTAACTATCCGATTCGGAAAGTTAGCAATCAAGTATGGTGGAATAAGCCATAAAAAGCCTGCCAGTACAATAAACGTTATCTCTTGCTCACTTAGCACATGTAGCACTTCTTTTGTCTCATAAAATTGCATCCGGCTGATTACCAAACATTCAATACCGAATTCTTTAGCCATGCTTAGCACCGGTGCACTTACCTTGTTAGAAACGACTAGGGCCACTTCTACATCCTCATGTTCTTCAAAATATTCAATAATTTTCCTGGCATTGGTACCCGTACCAGAGGCGAAAATGGCAATCCTATCCACATGCAGTAGTTATAATCGATTAAGAAATTCGAGCGTACCAAAGCGGTAGCGACTCCCCCACTCTCCATAAATCATCATCTTTCGGCTGCCAATCTGCTTACAAATGATCGGTCGGGTCACTACGTCTGCATCTCTATTGTTGAATAATGGAAAGGCTGAATACTCCCCATCCTTTCGCAACTCTACTAATGCAATTACCGACGATTTTCCATTGTAGTTGTACAGCCGGTTGCTGTCAGGGTTAAAGTTCCTCGGATTATCATTGAAGATAAAATAAATTTTATCGCGTACAATCGACATGGCATAGGAAGAATAATACCCTCCATCATTCACCGTTTCTTGACGTTTGGGTATACGCGTGGCCCACTCAATAGTTCCATCCGGGCGGATATTTACTACAATTAAATCATTATAGTGGTAGAAAAAGTCTGTTTGCAGTAGGCCATCCCAGGTACGCCAAACTCGCTCATAGCGATAGAACTGCTCGGCCACCAAGAGTGCTCCACCATCAGAACGCAGAATTAATTTGTCCAATGAAAAACGGTATAGCTCTGGCGTGCGATCGGTATCCCCTTCCCGCTGGGCTTCCATCGCTCTCGCTTTTTTGCGGTCAGATAGCGTTTCTGTCAAAAAGTCAAACTCGAAAGCCATCAAATTTTGACTGCTCACCGCTTGCGACTGTGGGTCAATCTTAAGGTAGTAGGTTCCCTTAACGCTTCTTACCCCTCTATCGGAGTAGAAGCCGGTACAAACCAGTTCTCCCTTTCGATCAATCCGAAAGGTCAAGTCCGTGATGAATTTATCATCCAACGCAATGCGGTACTCTTGGAAGTCCTCCCCATTATTGCGGTAAGCTAAGATGGTATATTGGTAAGTCGGCGAGCCGCCTCGTTCCATGCGAGAATCACTGTAGATAATGCCCAATAGATAGACATTTCCCTGATCATCTACTTGGTATTCTTCTACCGTAAAGCTGCCGTCGCTGTAGGGTAAGGCAATATCTTTCTTCCATAGGGTATTGAATTCCTGATCGTATACTTGGAAGGCAAAGCGCTCGGGCTGTCGGCGCTCGTAAGGCAATTGACTGTGTACCAACACCTTAGAGCTATCGCTGGAAACGACTAAAGAAAACGCACCGTCGCGGTATTCATCACGAGAATCAATTTCCCCCATTTTCTTGAGCTTCGCGTTAGGCTGTAAGCTTTTTTTGTCTACTTCTTGGCGAAAAAGGTAGTTCTTACGCTTCGCCCGGTTGTTGAAGCTAGTCAGCAGGTATAATCTTCCACCTACCATGACGAGGTCTTCAAATTCTCGGACTTTGCCTTTGTACTTAAGCTCAAGTTTGGTAGAGCGCTGTAGGCGCATTGCACTGTCGTAAAATTCAGCATAGGCGCGCTCCCCCGAAAAGGCTCCTTCTCGTTTTTGCCGTAAGGCATAAAAGCCATATTTGCCTGAAGCTATGACTTTGGAAATAAACGAACCAGAAGGTTCTTTGATCGACTCGCCCCAGGTGACCATCGCTGGGCCTTTCCCCTGCTGGGCCTGAATCGTTACATTGGTTAGGACGCTCAAAAGAATGAGCAACATAAATTTCTGCATAAGCTATATATATTGAAAAGTGTAAGCAGCCTGCGCTACCTACACCTCACATTATATGTCTTTCTATTCCCAAGGGAATAGTTCCAATTATTTTACGGATCGGTAGCGTTGGGCGTTCGTTGGATCAATTTTACTCATTTGAGCAATAAAATTGTTCTTCTCAGGTAGTGGGCCGCGCTTGAAAATTTCAACCAGTTCAAGCGACTTGGAGTTCGCAAACATCTGCACAATCATGGAGTTGGGGTAGGTTTGTACCACTTCTCGCACGCCTGCAATCGACTTTAATATAACAGCTCGACCGGTGTCAGGGTTGTCCGCCATCGCATCCAAGCCTTGGCGGTGGTACTGGTACATGCCCTCCCGCAGCGCACGCGCACGTGGCGACAAGATATTCTCAATCATCCAAAAGCGATTACGATCACCATCTAAGGAACGCCAACCCGGAAAAACAGCAGTTGCATTTTGCGGCACAGCATTCAGGATATCCTGCGCTTGCTGGAAGTACTTATCTCCACCAAAAAGCGAAAACGAATCATAATCGAGGCCTAATATCACGTAGGCATAAAACGCCATGATTGAGGATAAATTATCATTGAAGGCATTCTTACTAAATACAATAGGCTGATACTGCTCATAATTAAAGATAAGGTCTCGGTCAATATGATTCAGCATCTGCGTTTCGTACTCGCTATTGTAGACAGGGCGAGTTGACTGAAGGGCTATATCCGCTCTAAAGCGTGTTGGAGAAAGCTCTTCCTGGATCGTTAGCAGCACATTGCAGTTGATACGCTCCTCGTTTTCAAAAATATCATCGGTCCACTTCTGGCTATTTAGAAACTCCACCATCGTAGCTTCCAATGTCTTGAATACCAGTGGATCAACATTTTGTAGCTTAAGGGTATTGATCTTCACGGAAACATTAAGCTCTTGCGCTACCCCTGCTACACTCAATAAAAGGCCTATTAGAATGGGAAAAAATCGTTTAATCATTGCTAGTCGATTGTTTTATCAGAATCACCAATTCATTTAAAATATCTTGGGCGACTTCGTCTTTTGATTTTAACTCAAATTCTTTGATCTTATTGTCTTTGTAGACGATACTGATCTTATTAGTATCATGGTTGAAGCCTGCGCCCTTGTGCTTCAG
>JBCCRH010000116.1:0-14282 GCA_039208045.1 Bacteroidota bacterium | reverse complement strand
GCCGCTTTTTTGATGCGGATGGCGATGGTGATCTTGATCTCTATGTGGTGAGTGGTGGGAATGACTTTGCACCCACTGAAGTAGCGCTTACCGATCGCTTATATTTCAACAAAGGCAATGGGAATTTTGAAAAATCTCCCCAGGCACTCCCTATTGCTCAGCGCTTCGAGAGCACTTCCTGTGTACGCCCTGCTGATTATGACCAAGATGGTGATCTTGATCTATTTGTAGGTACGCGCTTACGCCCTTTACTATATGGAGTGCCCGTGAATGGCTACCTGTTAGAGAACGATGGTAAGGGCTTTTTTACGGAAGTAAGCAAACAAAAAGCCCCTGCCCTTGAAAAGCTAGGGATGATTACTGATGCGATCTGGTCAGATATTGATCGAGATGCCGATATGGATTTGATTGTAGTAGGCGAATGGATGCCGATTACTCTATTCAAGAACGAAGGTGGTCGCTTTGAAAAAATGAAGCAAGGCACTGGCCTAGAGCAGACCGCAGGCTGGTGGAATAGCATTGCCAAAGCTGACTTAGATGGCGATGGCGATGAAGATTTTATTGTGGGTAATCATGGCTTGAATTCTCGCTTTAAGGCAAGCGTTGAGAAACCAGTCTCTTGCTACGTTAATGATTTTGATCAAAATCGAACGGTAGAGCAGATCGTCTGCACCTATAATGGAGAAAAGGCCTACCCCTTGGTCTTGCGCCACGATATGGTGACACAAATGCCACAATTGAAGAAACAGTTTTTAAAGTACGATAGTTATAAAGAAAAGACCATTGAAGAATTGTTTGCTCCGGAAGTATTAGAGCGCTCGGTGGTGCACGAAGTAACACAGTTGGCCTCGGTGGTGCTGCTCAGCAATGGCGATGGTACCTTCGTACTCCAAGAGCTACCACAAGCTGCACAATTTTCTCCCGTTTACGCCATCACTATCGGCGAATATACGGGCGATGATCATCTGGATGTCGTCTTAGGGGGTAACCTATTTGGCGTAAAGCCAGAAGTAGGTCGGTATGATGCCAGCTATGGTACTTTCCTAGCTGGAAAGGGCGATGGCAGTTTTGAGTCGTATACGGTGCAAAAGTCTGGTATTCAGCTAGAAGGAGAAGTGCGGGCTATCGTCAATGTAGCAGATAAATTGTATATTGCTAGGAATAATAAAACGATGCAAGTTTTCGAAAAAGGCATCAAATAAATAGAGTAAACGTACCAGAATTAGAAGTGTCACGGCGCACGTTGAATTAGGTGGCGGCGGCGTGAAAAGGCACTGTTCGACGGAGGAGTTTGCCTTTTCTAGCGTTTTTGCTTCGTTTTGGGGCAATGCCAAAATGAAGAGCCCAGCCGGCTTGAGGCGAAAATCAAGCTAATGAATCCGTTTTTAGCGATAAAATCCAAATGATATGGGCAAAAAGCATTTGGTGCGTTTGCCCTATCAAATCACAGCTAGTAATACTAAATAAAATTCCATAATTATGAAGTCACCACAGTACATTTTAAGTTTATTAGTTATCGTTTTGATGCTAGCATCGAGCTCCTGCATGACGCAAAAGAAGAATTACAACAAAGCGGATCAAGATGTCAACGAGCTCGAAATTAAAAACAACAATACACCTCTAGATGTCTATCTAAAACGCTTGCCTGGCGTACGCGTAACCAACCAAGGGCAAGAAACTTCTGTATACGTACGCGGAGGAAGTAATGCTTCTAACATGGCAGAATCTAAAGCGCTGTTTGTGGTAGATGGCAATCGAATTGGTAATGATTACAGTGCATTAGCTTCAGTTGTAGACGTAAATGATATAAAGTCAGTGCGTGTTTTACGGGAAGCTACCGATACTGCTGAGTACGGCCTGCAAGGCTCCAATGGCGTGATCGTCATCAAAACAAAACAAAACTAATTCGTACTTGAAAAAACAATTTTTGAGCTGGGTGTTGGGCGCATTGGTACTATTGCTAAATGGTTGCCAAGAAGCCTCAGCACCCGCTTCTACAACTGGGCTGGTCTCACTGCCAACTGCTATCTCTGGCATCACCTTCTCGAATACCCTTTCACCCGATGAGTCTTTCAATATCATTGAGTATCTCTACTACTACAATGGGGGAGGCGTCGCCGTCGGCGACCTCAATAATGACGGGCTAGCCGACTTATTCTTCACTGGAAATCAGCTTGGAAATCAGCTTTATTTTAATGAAGGCAATCTGCGCTTCAGCGATCAGACCAAAGCAGCCGGTATCTTGCAAGATGGCACTTGGAGCACTGGCGTGACGATGGCGGACGTAAATGCCGATGGTTGGCTCGACATCTATGTTTGTCAAGTGGGCGATTATAAAGTATGCCAGGGGCAAAATCAGCTATTCATCAATAACCAAGACGGTACGTTTTCAGAGCGGGCAGCGGAGTTCGGGCTGGCTTTCAAAGGCTTTTCCACCCAAGCTGCTTTTTTTGATTATGATTCGGATGGCGACTTGGATATGTACCTGCTCAATCATTCGGTACACTCCACGGAGAACTATGGCCAATCCACGGTGCGCCTACGGCGTGATAGCCTTGGCGGAGATCGATTATATCGAAACGAAGCAGGCTATTTTGAAGATGTAAGTGCGGAAGCAGGTATTTACGGAAGTAGAATCGGCTACGGCTTAGGTATTGGCATCGCCGACTTGAATCAAGACGGTTGCCCCGACATCTATGTGTCGAACGATTTCCATGAAAATGACTACCTCTATTACAATAATTGCGACGGTACCTTCACCGAAGGCATCCGCGAATCGATCCAGCATAGCAGTACTTTTTCGATGGGTAATGACTTGGCCGATGTCAACAATGATGGCCTAATCGATCTGTTGTCCTTGGATATGAAGCCCGCCGACGAGCAGATCGCCAAAAGCTCCGTAGGTGCCGAGCCCTACAACATCTATCAGCTCAAGCGTCGCTTTGGCTATTATGACCAGTACCCCCGCAATATGCTGCAACTCAACCAGGGTAAGCTGCGCCAGGGGCAAGCCACGCAATTTAGCGAAAGCGCCTACCTCGCTGGTATCGATGCAACCGACTGGAGCTGGGCACCCCTTTTCTGCGACCTTAATAATGATGGCTGGAAAGATCTCTTTGTGGGCAACGGCATCTGGCAACGCCCCAATGACCTGGACTACCTCAAATTTATTTCCAATCAACAACTGAATGCAGCCGCTACGGATCTGGAACTATCTGCTGAAATGCCGGATGGCTCCATAGAAAACTTTGTTTTTCTCAACCAACAAGATGGCACCTTTCAGAATGTTTCTCAGGATTGGGGGCAAGCCCAAAAGACCTGCTCTACCGGCGCCGCCTATGCCGATCTCGATTTAGATGGTGATCTGGATTTGATACTCAACAATATAAATGCTCCGGCTAGCATACTTGAAAATCGGGGGGCAAACGCGAATTCTTTGCGCATTCAGCTCAAGGGAACAGCGCAGAATCCTTTTGGAATTGGGGCGAAGGTATTCCTACAATCAGAATCGAATCCACAGGTACAGGAAATCTACACGACTAGAGGGTTTCAGTCAAGCGTGCCACCAGTGGCACATTTCGGTTTAGGAACGACTACTGATGCTACAGGAGTTCAGATTCGCTGGCCAAACGGAAGTTGGCAAGCGGTAGCACTAGCCCACCTAGATACGATGCTGCTGATTGAGTATGCACCCAATATGAATCCGCCTCAGACTGACCAGGCTAGTCCAATGCTGCAACGCGCCAATTGGCGCTTAGATTTTTTGCACCAAGAAAATGGCTTTAGTGATTTTGATGTCGAAAAACTCATGCCCTTCTCGCACGCGCGCCTGGGGCCTGCCATGGCGGTAGGCGACTTGACGGGCGATGGCTTGGACGATATTTACCTGGGTGGGGCCAAGGGGGCGCCCGGTATGTACTTTGTACAATCGGAAGATGGCATTTTTATGCCCCAAGATCCTGCCATATTTGAGCGATTCGCTTATATAGAAGAAACTGCAGCTACTTGTTTTGATGCGGATGGCGATGGCGATTTGGACTTATATATCGCAGGTGGGGGAAGCGAGCAAATGATTGGTTTGAATAGCTTTTTGGATCGCTTGTACCTCAATGATGGGGCAGGTAATTTGTCCCTTTCGGCAAATGCCCTGCCTACTGGCTTTGCAATTAATGGTAGTTGTGCGGTGCCATTGGATTACGATGGTGATGGGGCGCTCGACTTATTCTTGGGTGGATATACGGTCGTAGGGGCGTATGGGATGGTGCCCAAAAGTGCGGTGCTACGGAATAAGGGCAATGGAGAATTCGAGGAGGTAAGCGCAGCAGTTTTGGAGCGTACCGAGCTGGGCATGGTCACCGCTGCGCTTGCGCTGGACCAGACTACGCTGGCAGTAGTAGGGGAGTGGATGCCACTCACACTGCTGAGCTGGGATGGCGAACGCTTTGCGCAAACGACGGTTCCCGACTCGGAAGGCTGGTGGCAATCGATAGCGACTATTGATTTGGAGCAAGATGGACAGTTGGAGCTTCTGTTGGGTAACTTCGGAGAGAATACGGATTTGCACCCCAGTGCCGATCAACCGGTAGAACTTTTTGTGGGCGATTTTGACCAAAATCGCTTCGCTGATCCTATTATGACGTACTACAAACAAGATCGACAATACACCTACTTTGGGCGCGACTTGCTAGAGCAGCAATTGGTACGGCTGAAGAAAGGCGAGGTGGGCTATAGCCGCTTTGCGCAATTTACCTTTCGGGAAAATTTCGATCAGATCGATCTAAAAGATGCCGTGCAGCATCAAGCGAAGACGTTTTCTTCCGCTGTCGCTAAAAGGCAGGGCAAGCGCTGGGTACTACAACCATTGGCGCAAGCCGCCCAAATGGCCCCTATCTGCGCGTTTACTACCCTCGATATTGATGGGGATGGCGATGAAGATGTGCTCAGTGCTGGAAATATCACAGCCGTACAGCCTGCCATTGGCAAACTAGATGCAAGCTACGGACTTGTACTTGAAAATGATGGGCGAGGCAACCTCATTCCGCTATCGCCCCAGCAATCGGGCTTTATCGTTTTTGGCGAAAGCCGACAACTAAGCACCATACTTACGGCCAACGGCCAGCCTTTGATAATTGTAGGCCGAAATAATACTACCACGCAGATTTTTGAACAAGCATTGATCACACAATAAAACCACCTAATTCATGCAATTTAAGAAACTAGGCCGATCTGGCCTTTTTGTATCTGACATTACCCTTGGAACAATGACCTTTGGCGATGATGGCCCAAAAGGAACTTCAGAAGCGGAATCCATTGATATTATCCACAAGTATTTGGATGCCGGCGGAAATCACCTCGATACCGCAAATGGCTACAATGCAGGGCGCTCGGAGGAGATTATTGGTAAAGCCCTCAAAGGGAAACGCGACGAGGTGCTCATTGCTACAAAGGTGAACTTTCCCATCACTGCTGATGATGGTATTAATGGTAAGGGACTTTCGCGCCACAATATTATTAGAGGGGTAGAGGCCAGCCTTCGGCGCCTCGAAACGGATTACATTGATCTCTACTATATGCACGCGCAGGATATTCTGACTCCTATTGACGAGTCGCTCCGCGCTTTTGACGATTTAGTGCGTATGGGCAAGGTACGCTATATCGGGGTGTCCAACTTTATGGCCTGGCGTTTGATGAAAGCCTTAGCTACCAGCGACGGACGAGGCTTAGAGCGTTTTGTGGCAGCGCAGTATCAATATAGTTTGGTGAAACGCGAGATCGAGTACGAGTTTGTCCCATTGTTTGAGGAAGAAGGCCTAGGCCTGATGCCTTGGGGCCCATTGGGTGGAGGTTTCCTTACGGGAAAATACAAGCGCGGCCAGCGGCCCACTGAAGCGGATGGCCGCATCGGAAGCCATCCCGCTCACTCTGAAGAGGCTTGGAATAGACGTAATACCGATAAAAATTGGGACATCATTGATACGCTAGGCAGCATTGCAGAGGAGCGCAATGCGAGCTATGCACAAATTGCATTGGCCTGGATACGTGCGCAAAAGACGGTGACGAGTGTAATTATTGGTGCCCGAACGATGAAACAGCTCGATGATAATTTGGGTGCTGCAACGATTGACTTGACGGCTGAGGAGCTAGAGCAACTAGAAGCTGTGAGTACGCCGCCGGAGCTATATCCGTATCGCTTTTTGGGGGCGTATGCTAGAAAATAGATCGGCCGATAAGGAGTTTGTCAGCTAGCTTTCTTTCGGAGAAGCGTGAAAAGGTTAAATTTAGGTAAAACCCCTATTATCATGAACCGACTTTTCACGCTCCTCGCTTTATTACTCGCCCAAATGGCTTTTGGACAAGCTCATGTTTTACACGAAAGACTCTCCCGCTATTATACCTTGGCCATTGATGACCAATATGGTATTGCTGCTGGTGGCGCTACTATTGATAACTGCTTCCCTTCTCGATTGACATTGTTTGATGAATCGGCTACTCCCTTATGGGATATATTTCCACATACCGATGAACGCTTGCATCCTATTGATATGATATGGAGTAATGGGGAGCTGGCTATGGTCGGGCATGTGGGGGATGCTCAGGAAATTGTAAGTGAACCAGATTTTTGGTTTTTTGCACGCTATTCTCCGGAGGGAGAGCAGTTGCAATTAGAGATTTTTCCTGGATTTTTGCCTACAAATCCCACGCGACTGATCGACCGTGCCGAAGGCGCCTTTAATTACGTAGTGGCTTCTGATTCAGATATTTTCTTTGTAACACCTGATCTGCTAGGTGAGGCATCTTTTGATATTCCAGCAGCTCCGCGTGGGGTGCAGTGCATGGATAGTTATATTATTATTCAGGGCAGCAATAGTATTGTCGTATCCACTATTGAGCAAACAGAGCCGGTCTGGGAGTGGGAAGACGAAGCAGTATTTATTTGGGATATGCTCATTATGGATCAAGAAATCTGGTGGGTAGATGAAGAAAAGATTCATCGATCAGATGAGGTAGGACTCAATATGATTGATATTGATTTGCCCTTGGATGCCGATGCTAAGTTGCAGATGGCAGCAATGGGGGATAGCATCTTGCTGTATGGCCGAGTAGAAGATGAACAGGAGAAGGGCTGGTGGATTAACACCTCTACCAATGAGATCACGGAGGCTTTTTCTTGGGATCTTCCACGTACACGAGTGCGTGAAATACAGCCTATTAGTAGTGATTCTGCCTGGGTAATTGGCATGGGGTCGTTTAGTCAGGGTTTTCTTCTAAAAACGGGCTTTGATTCGTTCAATAATACTAGTCCTTATGATATAGGGGTGAGTAATCTGTCTATTACTCCTACGGAACCACTTAATATATCTTATGACGATCCCGTCGTTATGCTTAGTACGCGAGTTGATGCCGTAGTAGAAGTTACTAACTATGGCATGGAGCCAGTAGACGAATTTATTCTTTCATCTCAGTCATTTGGTGGCTTTAACTGTTCGGAAGGGAGAAGTTTTCACATTATTCAAGATGCAGCTTTGATGCCGGGTGAAAGCAGAACATGGATGTTTAATCATTTTGTGTTTCTATCAGAAATTGGGATGATCCCTGACATTGAGATTCGCTATTTCACGTTTGCTCCCAACCACCAATTCGATAATAACCCTGAAAACGACGCCTTCACAGATATTGTAGTTGATACCAAAGAAGTGATTGCTGAAGAAGCTACCATCCAGCTTTTCCCCAATCCTGCAATTGACCAGATACAGCTTAACGCTACCACAGCGATGCAGTCGATTACGCTACTGAACGCAACTGGTCAGCAAGTGCAACAGCATCTGTTAGAGCAGCATGCACAAACCTTCACCTTGGCGCGTGACAGGTTGCCAGCAGGAGTCTACTGGGTACAGGTGCAAACTAAAGCAGGAATGTCAGTGAAAAAGATTGTTTGGCAATAACACCTATGCTACTCAAATACCACCTCATCAATATAAATAGAATGGGGAAACCCACTGCTGCTAGAAAAGAGCACCAGCCCCGATCGGATGCAACTAAGATCCGTGCGCTTGAGTTTGATGGTGTACTTTTTCCATTTTTTGCTTAAGGTTATTTCTTTCCACTTTTTGCCTGTATCGGGGAAGGATTGATCCTGCTCGATGAGGCCAAAGCCTATGGTAGCTTTTACATTGGTATCATCTGCTTTGGCCCAGAAGCTAAATTTTTTAGCACCGCTAATATTGTAGCCACCGAGAATGTCCCCCCAATCATTAGCGGGGTCGACAAAGCCGATGCCGTACCAATTCTCTCTAGCATCATAGCTGATTTTGATGGCGTTTGTTCCAGCGTAGACTTCTTCCGTACTTTTTAGGTCTACCGCTATGGCATCATAGTTGCCCATATAGCCAGAAGGTGCATAGGGGAGCGCTTCGCCATCCTGATAGACATAAAATGGGAGACTCACTTTAGGGACTAGGTATTTTCTTTTGCTGGCCTCTTCGTCTTGTACTATGATAGAGGTAGAGGCCATGCCTGCATTGTTGTAAGTATCTACTACTGCGGCATAAACTTTTATAGCACCGTCTTCTGGGGGTAGTTGGATTTCTAAGCCTTCCGCCAAACTACCACGAGCATTTAGAGGCAGCAATTGGTCGCGCCTTTTTCTACTTCCGGTGCGTTGATTATAATAAAATTGGACACTCAGCTCCTCTTGCTCTCGGTCAGAACAAACTATTTGCACGGGCACCCAGGTGCCACTCTTAGTGGGTGAATTGGGCAATTGGAAGTTTTCAATTTTTGGGATATGGTTAATGGGTTGCTCTCCGGTATAAGCCTCCCTGATTGCCCAATATTGGGGGCGTGTCCAGCCATTAAAATGAGTGAGGAGCCAGGCAGCTAGGAAGTTGAGATCATCGGCATAATGAAACATATAGACCCCTAGGCAAGCTGGTTTAGGTTTGATCCAATCCTGATAGCCTTTCACCATAGCTTCATACTTCTGCTCATCCGTAGGCTCGACCTTGATGCCATTCTTTTCCTCCTGAATATCCCATTCCCCAGTTACTCCAAATTCGGTGATGATATAGGGCTTATCTATTCCTCTTTTTTCCAACTCCGCAGATAAGAAATTAGCGCCCGCACCATAGCTATTCAAGCCGTAAATATCAATGGAAGGAACAAAATTTTGCCACCAATCTAAGCCAAAAGTCCAGGCTTCCACTGAAGTAATAGGATGATTGGCATCTATTGATTTGATCTCCTTACAAATGCGCTCCAACAGTTTGGAATAGGCTTCTTTTTCTTGATCGGTAGCCATATTGAGGTAGACTTCATTGCCAATGCCCCAAGTGAGCACCGCAGGATGGTCTTTATATTTTTGAACGACGCTAATAGCATTATCATACATGACTTGCATGCCTTCAGTATCCGTGAGATAATCAAAATGATCATCATCTTCCATGCCTGGGCGGCCGTGGCGCATCCAAATGCCCATCATCACTTTTATGCCATGTCGTTGTGCCGCATCTAATAGTTGGGGCGTGTGCTGTCCCGTCGCCCATGTCCGGATGGTATTGACCCCAAGAAAATTAAGTTCCTTAAAGTACGCATCATAATTACTGGTGTCTTTATCATATCCGAAGGTGGCTCCCTTTATATCGAATGGCTCCCCGTCTACCAGCAAGGTCCAAGCATCATCTGTTTTCTCGATGGTCGTTTGGGCAAGTAGTGAAATGCTATAAAGAATAATCGATAAGGAAAGCAGTAGGTGTTTGATCATAGGTTTAAAATTATGGAATCATAAAGACTCTGTTGCAACTCGCAGAACACGTCTAATAGGATACCTATAAATATAACTCGAAAAGATCGCATAGTCATAAATTACAAGATTATTCCTACCTTAGGACAATAGACAAACAAACCTAACATTAGCTAGCATGTACACTAAAAGAGTGTTTAAGGCCAAGGATATGGCCGTTTGGACTCGCTACGAGACCTTCCTATTTCTTTTCATCGGATTACTTACGGCTTCGGTTTATTACTTTTTTGATCTGGATTGGATCAAAATACCTTGGACGCCCTTGGCGCTCATAGGTACGGCTGTCGCTTTTGTGATTGGTTTTCAAAATAACTCCGCTTATGGCCGCATTTGGGAAGCGCGCAAAATCTGGGGTGGGGTGGTCAATACTTCTCGTACCTTCGGGATGTTTGTGCAGGATATGGTGACCAATGAGCATGCCGATATTCCGATGACCAAAGAAGAACTACATCATCAAGTAAAAGTGCTGACTTACCGCCACATTGCGTGGATGACGGCCTTGAGGCATTCTATGCGTGCGCCCAAGCCTTGGGAAACCGTAACCCAGGAAAAGACAAACCAAGAATGGGCGGATACCGTACGCCCTCCAGAGCGTGATTCAGATGTGCAGACCGATATGGCGCCTTACCTAAGCGAAGCGGATATGCAATACGTGATGAGTAAAAATAACAAGCAAACGGCACTGCTCTACTTGCAGTCGCACCATTTGCGTAAGCTCAAGGAAAGCGGTATTATTTGGAGGTTCTCCTTTTTGAAATTAGAAGGGGTATTGGAAGAATTATTTACTCTTCAGGGCAAGTCCGAACGGATTAAGAATTTTCCCTATCCCCGCCATTTTGCTTCGTTGAATCACTACTTTATGTGGGTATTTGTGCTCTTGCTCCCTCTAGCTTTGATTCCACAATTTGGGGAATTGGGCAAAGAAATGAGTACAAACCATCCATTGGTGGGTGACCTCTTTGTTTGGCTAGCCGTGCCGTTTTATGCAGCAGTCGCTTGGGTTTTTCATACGATGGAGCGCATTGGGCGCACGGGAGAAAATCCTTTTGAAGGCTCTGCTAATGATGTACCTATTTCTACCATTGCTCGGGGCATTGAGATCGACTTGCGTCAAAACCTGGGTGAAACGAAGGAGGAAATACCAGCGCAATTTCCGATGCAATATGATACGCAGTTTTAGTAGCCTTTTTTTATTTTGCATCAATATTAACGTCTATCGACTAAATCAGAAAATGTATGAAACTGAACCATTTAGCCCTGCTGCTTTTGGTAAGCTTATCTTTGCTTGCCTGCCAAGAAGCACCAGAAGCACCCACCGCATTTAGCATAAGCTCCCCTAGCGCTACTACCAAGATTGATCTTGCCCTGCAAGAAGATGGTAGCTTAGGATATGCTGTGTTTTTTAAAGATCAATTAGTGATCGATACTTCCACCTTTAGCTTTGACTTTAAGTCGGCCCCTAATCTGGGGAAAGGCTTAGAAGTGCTAAGTACGGAGACCAAAGAGATTCGAGAAAATTGGGAAATGCCTTGGGGCGAACAGCGCGAAGTAGTGAATAATGGCAATGAACTACAGCTCAATCTTAGAGAAGTAGTAGCCCCCAATCGCTCCCTTTCGATCACCTTCCGAGCGTATGACGATGGCGTAGCCTACCGCTACCACTTCCCAGAGCAAGAAGGGAAGAGCGAGCTCGTGATTATGGATGAAAATACCGAGTTTATGCTTACCGGTGACCACAAGGTATGGTGGATACCTGGTGATTGGGACATTTACGAGCACGTTTATAATGAAACGCAATTCTCCGCTATTGATGCGACGAGCAAGCGCGATAATCCCAATTTGGCGCAGACCACCATTCCCGAAAATGCAGTGAATACCCCTGTGACGCTTAAAACAGCTGATGGCATCTACCTCAGCTTCCACGAAGCAAACTTGACGGACTATTCGGGCATGACCCTAAAAGTAGATAAAGACCGGATGGGTTTTGTGAGCGAATTAGTTGGTTCGCCAGACGACTCCAAGGTGACGCGCAGCCTGCCTTTTTCTACTCCCTGGCGTACCATTCAGATCGCAGATCGAGCAGGAGATTTGATCGAGTCAAATCTGATTGTCAACTTAAATGAGCCGAACAAGCTGGAAGACGTGAGTTGGCTAAAACCTATGAAGTATATGGGTATCTGGTGGGAAATGCACCTGGGTACGTCTACCTGGAAGCTGGAGGGTGGCAAACACGGCGCCACCACAGAAAATGCGAAGCGCTACATTGATTTTGCTGCTGCAAATGGAATTGAAGGCTTGTTGGTAGAAGGTTGGAATACGGGCTGGGAGCGTTGGATTGGTTTTGAAGATCGGGAGGGCGTGTTTGATTTTGTAACGCCTTATGAAGATTATGATATTGAAGAAGTGGTACGCTATGGTCGCGAAAAAGGGGTAGAATTGGTGATGCACCACGAGACCTCTGCCGCGCCGCGCACTTATGAGCAGCAGTTAGATACGGCCTATGCACTGATGAAAAAACTAGGCATTCACTCGGTAAAAACGGGTTATGTAGGGAAGATTATCCCAGCAGGGCAGTATCATCACGGGCAATGGATGGTCAATCACTACCGCAAAGTACTGGAACAAGCTGTCAAATACGAAGTAGCTATCGATGCGCATGAGCCTATCAAAGCCACTGGCCTGCGCCGCACCTACCCCAATATGATGACGCGCGAAGGCTTGCGTGGGCAAGAATTTAATGCGTGGTCGGCAGAAGGAGGCAATCCAGTAGATCACCTCACGGTAGTAGCATTCACGCGCATGCTAGCAGGCCCGATCGACTATACGCCTGGCGTATTCAACCTGAAAATTGATCCCTTTAAACCCGATAATCGGGTACGCCATACCTTGGCGCATGAGCTGGCGCTTTATGTAGTGATTTACAGCCCGCTGCAAATGGTATCGGACTTGCCAGAGCATTTGGAGGGACAGCCGGGCATGCAGTTTGTGCGCGATGTGGCAGTAGATTGGGAGCAGTCGAAAGTACTGGATGGTGAAATAGGGGACTTTGTAGTAATTGCCCGCCAAGAACGTGGTGGAGAAAACTGGTTTGTAGGCGGCATTGGCGATGAAAATCCCAGAACGCTAAGCGTCAACTTCGACTTTTTGCCGAAAGGCAAGACGTATACGGCCACGATTTACAAGGATGGGCCTAACGCGCACTGGGAAAGTAACCCGAATGAGTTGACAATTGCACAAGAGAATGTGACTGCTGATTCGAAATTAGCCTTTGATTTGGTGAGTGGGGGTGGCTTTGCGATTTCGTTGAAGGTGAAGTAGGCTTCGACTTCGCTCAGCCTACATGGGCTATGCTTGAAATCGTAGACTGAGCGCAGCCGAAGTCTACTGTATCTTAAAAATCCTAACTAATGAAAAAGCTAGTTTTCTATACTTTTCTATTCCTAAGCTACTCCCTAACGGCACAATCCACCTGGGAGGTTAAAGCAAAGGACATCGATCCTACCAATTATTACGGCATTACCTGCGCGAATGGCGTGATTGGCTTAGTATCCAGCCCTAATCCGATGGAGGTGCAGGATGTGGTATTGAATGGCGTGTACGATTATTACCAGCGGGGGCGTGTGTCGAACATTCTGAAGACATTTAACCATGTAAACATGTATTTGGATGTGGATGGCGAGCGGGTGAGCCGTGCAAACATGTCTAATTATGAACAGACTTTGGATATGAAGCGGGCAGTGCTGACAACTACCTTTGATAAGGGCGATCAGGTGAGCGTGAAGCATGAATTAATGGCCTTGCGGCATTTGCCCTATTCGGCGCTTTCGGTGATTGAGGTGACGGCGAAAAAGGATGTAGTGATTACGCCGTACAGCGTGATTGCAGCGCCCACGCACTTGCGCGATGTACGTAGCTTTTTCAATTCGGTAGACCGGCCACATGTGGAGATTCCCTTATTGACTTCTGTGGCGGATAGCCCTTCTGGGAAACATAAATTGGCAGCTTCCAACAGCTTTATCTTTCCAGAAAAGCATGGCGAAGAGCCGCATATCATCCACGAAGATTGGGATTATGATCGGCATTGGTTGAAGTTTACTAAAAAGTTGAAGGCAGGGGAGACGTACCGCTTTGCGGTGGTGGGCACGACGCTTTCTTCTTTGCAGTATAATGATCCACACAATGAAGCGGAGCGCTTGACGATTTATGCGCGCTTAGAAGGTATTGATCGCTTGGTACAATTTCATGAAGCTGCTTGGGCGAAGCTGTGGGAGAGTGACATTATCATTGCAGGCGATGACGAATCGCAACGGGATGTACGCTCGATGCTGTATCATTTGTACGCTTTTGCGCGGGCGGGTACTGCGTATAGCCTTTCGCCGATGGGGTTGTCTGGTTTGGGGTACAATGGCCATATTTTTTGGGATACAGAAATTTGGATGTATCCACCGCTTTTGGCCTTACAGCCAGATATAGCGGCGTCGCT
>JBCCRH010000115.1:0-14287 GCA_039208045.1 Bacteroidota bacterium | reverse complement strand
TTGTGATTCTGGGAAATTGGACTGCCTAGTTTCGATCAAAAACTGTTATGGGCACCAACAAAGAATAACCCAAACCTCCTCAAGGAACAGAGTTAGGGAATTTTGGTGCTTTATGGAAACTTAGAAATGAAGTCTACCTCTACGTGACACTATTTCAATACTGTGCCCCCATTGCTGTAAAGAGAATGACGGACGATCAAATTATTCCCTTCTTGGAGTTTTATGAGAAAAGCCATTTTGTAAAAGTTAACCATCGGCGTTTCCCTGCTTACGAAAGAGTGGATATTAGTAAAAAATTGCTAGAACTCTACCGTGTGTTTGATCTAGTCACACTTTATCTAAAACATCATAGTCTTTCAGAACGGCTGAGAGCCAAGTTGACAGACCTAAGTAAAGCACCTGCTTTCAACGATAAGGCTCAACTAATTAGAAATATAAATGCTGTTATCCAACGCAAGTACAGCCTTGTGTCTCTAAAAGAACACAGGAAAAATCTCTATCCATTACAGGCTAGTAAAATCGCCACAAAAGCAGAATGGAAATGGCTACAAGCACACGACCTACCATTTATCGATTCAAAAACAGCATTCTATAAGCTCATAGAGCAACTGTCTAAAATCGACTACTTCAATCAGCATGAGCTGTCGGTTCATGCAGAGCTACAAGAATCCATCCGGCAAATTGACCCAATGAAGTATGAGGTATTCGTGCTTGACTTATATCAGCTAGTGGATCAAGAGGGCAAGAAACGCAGTAGCTGGTTCCTTGGCGAAAAGGCGAGAGCATTTCAAATATTCGTTTGGATACTGCACTATTTAGAGGCACCCAATCAATACGCTATTCTATCAAAACTGGCAGAAAAATGTTTTACAAAAATTCCGAAAGTAGGCCCTATTTCACGCAAAGTGGGCGATACTGTTCTTCGAGTATTAGATGAGAGCGAAACCATAGAAGGGCTTGGCGTTTTGCTCAATCTAAAGGCAAGAGCAAAATATGCAATCTTTCGAGAGGTGCTAACTAGTTCCGTAAGAAAAGCGATCCACTTTACAGGCCTAGACCCTAATGAAGTGGAAGATTTTTTCATCAATGATTATGGGCTACAGGGTGGAAAAATGGAGCGTGATTTTGGCAATTTCCAGTCCATGATTGAAGTAGTAGGAGAGGATAAGGTGCAACTCCTCTGGCTCAAGCCAGATGGGAAATCTCAGAAAAGTATTCCTGCTAAAGTGAAGTCGGACTATCCTGAGGAGCTAAAACTATGGAAAGTAAAGCAACGAGACATCAAGAACGAATTGATGGGACAGAAGAAAAGAATAGAAGGTTTTTGGCATAGAAAAAAGACTTGGAGCTATGCCAATTGGGAGAAATACCTGCTCCATCATGAGCTGCTGCGTTTCATTGTCCAAAAGCTGATTTGGCGATTCGATACAGGCGATCATACTATATTAGCAATTTGGGAGAACGGGAAGCTGGTAGATGCTCAGAGCATAATCATTGGGGATGTATCAACTGCCACCGTTTCACTTTGGCACCCTTGCCAATCAGCCGTAGAAGTGACGGAAGCCTGGAGAAACTATATGTTGGAAAGAGAGATTAAGCAGCCGTTCAAGCAAGCCTTCCGAGAAGTCTACTTAGTGACTGGCGCTGAAATCACTACTGCCACCTATTCCAATAGGTTCCTAGATCACGTGATTCGTCATGGCAAATTGGTAGCGTTAGCAAAACAGCGTGCTTGGACATACTCCAGCATCTTTTCTGAAGAAGATCCCTTTATAGTGTATCCTGAGTGTAACGTCATAGCTGGGGTGAAACTAGATAATCATATTGAACTGGCAGCCATGGGGAAGGTCTATTTTAGAGACCTTAGAACCAAAGAAATCATGCAGATAGCAAACGTTCCTGCCATCATTTTCTCAGAGGCCATGCGCGATGTGGATTTATTTGTCGGCCTTTGTTCCATCGGCATTGAGGAGGGCTGGTCGGAGCGGCAGCATAGGGATTATTGGAGAGGTTTTTCTGTTGCCGATTTATCAGAAAGTGCCAAGATTAGACGCAGTGTCTTGGCTAATATGCTTCCAAAGCTGAAAATCAATGAGCAGTGTGAACTGACAAAGAAATACTTGAGGGTAAAAGGCAAGGTACGAACCTACAATATTCACCTCGCCAGCGGCAATATCTTAATGGAGCCTAATGGCGAATATTTGTGCATCGTACCCGATCGCAAGAAAAATAAACGTGTCACACCCGTTTTCCTCCCCTTCGACGACGACGCCACGTTTTCCATCATCCTTAGCAAAGCCTTTTTACTGGCAGAAGATGATAAAATAGAAGACCGAGTGATTCTCAATCAAATCAATAGGGGAAGGTTGCTTGCTGATAGAGCTTAATGGTAAATTTTAAACCCACAAAAAAGAAAAAATGAAACGAGCATGATCTTATTTAATCATAATATCACGCAAGTGTATGATTAAAAAAGATTGTGCGAGAGCGCAGCGGTTACATATGTGCAGAAATTTTTCTGCATCGTTTGCTGTGCAGAAAAATTTTAAGCATATGAAATTACTGGTTAAAGATGACACGATTGGTGGAGCCACGCAGAACTCCTTTGAAATCGTAGCCGCTAAAAAAACGGCGAGCGTACGCGAACTAATAAAGCTTCGGATTTATAAAGAAGTAGAACAGTTCAATCAGCACTCGCCAGAGTACTTTCGAAGTTTAGTCCAGCCTACAGCAGCAGAGGTCACTTTAAATGGCTATAAAATGAAAGAAAAGCGGAAGATCGATCCCGAGAAACAATACTATCTGGCCTTGGAAGCCTTTACAAAAAATGGCTATTTCTTGATTATCAATAACAAGCAGGTCGAATCACTAGAGCAAGAAATTGAGCTACGCGACGACCTAGAGTTGCAGTTCATCAAGCTGACTCCATTAGTAGGTGGGTAATAGGTAAAATATATTTCGATGGAAAAGACACTAACGTTTTTAAACTCCGATTACTTAGTCAATGAGCAATGGCTAGACCTCTTTACCCATTTTATTTTATTGGATCGGCATAATAAAATGCCGCTAAGATCCTGGTATCCTGAGACAAAGGAACTAATCCATAAAATCGGGGAAGAAGAATTTATTGCCACAGGAAGTAAGTGGATAAGTGATTGTATTGCAAAGAGCAAGAAAGGATCCAAGCAATACGCTTATCTTAGGGTAGTAGCGGCCTATGAGTCGATACAACAAGACCTAGGCTTCAAAGATAAGCAGATTCCTGAGTGGGTGATAAAAGTATACGGAGAGAATAGCATAAATGGGGGCTTTTTCGTAACGAATGCTTATCTAAATAGCTTTCAGTATTATTTCTACCAATCATTGGGTGGAAGAATATTAAGAGGCTTTCTTCATTCTGCTGTAATTATCAATGATTCGAGACTTATTGAGTTAGTAGATAGACTTGCCCTTGCAAGTCCCAATTCATCACAAGATGCAATTCATATATATAGCTTACTGCCAGAAGCGCTCAGCATACCAAGGCTAACTAACCTAAAATCGAGAGCCAGGAATAAAAATATCCTTAAGCGAATTGATAAGGCAATAACAAAGGTGGGAAAGAAAGCAGGGAAGACGAAGGCAGAGATTGAAGAGTCTGTAATTCCAGATTTCGGCATCAGTAATGACTCAACATATACTTTCCGTATTGAAGATATAGCCTGCGTATCTGACATCCATAACCATAAAAAACAACTAACTTATTATGAATGGAGTGATGGAAAAAGACAAAGGACACTCCCCCAAATACTGAAAGATAGCTTCCCAAATCACATCAAGCGATTTAAAAAGAAGGTAAAAGAAATTAAAGTTTCGATCAGCTCACAAAAGAAACGAATTGAAGAATTTTTTCTCTTCAATAGAATGATCCCGTTTGCTAGTTTCAAAGAACATTATTTAGAACATAACCTGATCAAAATAATAGCAAGGGATTTAATCTGGAATTTCAGGAAGGATTCCTTGAATATCAATCTAATGCCTTCAGCTGGAGGATTTATTGATGCAGAAGGGAATGCTTATACTGGAGACTTAGCCGGAACAACTGTTTCGCTTTGGCATCCCATTGGTTTTGAGCGAGACTATATCTTGAAGTGGAGAAATTATATGCTCGAAAATCAAGTATTGCAGCCCTTCAAGCAGGCGTTTCGGGAAATCTATATCATCACAGATGCCGAGCTAAATACGGCAACCTACTCCAATCGATACGCCAGCCATATATTGAGCAAAGACCACGTCTATGCATTATGTAAAGCTAGGGGATGGTCTCCAAGTGGAATTATTGATGGCGGTAAAGTAGCGTACAACATTCCAGAAAGCGATTATAAAGTGGAGTATTGGGCAGGAGATATTTACTTGGGGGGGTACTCAAAAATGTACGGCTCTGCCCATGTAGCAACGGATCAAGTTCGATTCTATAAAAAGAAAGAGCAACTACCGCTTTCTGAAGTCCCTGCCATCATCTTTTCGGAAGTTATGCGTGATGTTGATCTGTTTGTTGGTGTAACGAGCATCGGGAATAACCCTGAGTGGCAGGATAGAGGAGACGATAGAGCAATGAACTATTGGGTTTCCTATTCCAGTAGCGAACTAACAGAACAGTCGAAAACCAGGGCAGAAATCCTGAAAAATATTATTCCCAAGATGAAAATTGCAGAACAATGCGAGTTTCAGGGAAAATACCTGAGGGTGAAAGGGACTCTCCGGAACTATAAAATTCACATAGGAAGCGGTAATATCCTAATGGAGCCTAATAATCAATACCTTTGCATTGTAGCTAATCGATTTACAAAAAGTCGTAAGAAAATTTTTATTCCTTTTGAAGGCGATCTGATGCTTTCCGTTATTATATCCAAAGCACTGCTCTTGGCAGAAGATTCAAAAATAACAGATCGAACCATTCTAAGTCAAATCAAAAGAAAATGATTGATGAGTATCTCCAATCTAAGTTAGAGCAGGTCAAAAAAGCCTGCCAAGCGAATCAGGTGCTTCGCCTCTATGCTTTTGGCTCTATTGTAGATGGAAGATTTGAAAAAGGAAGAAGCGATATAGATCTGATGGTAGAATTTGATACCGCAAAATTTACCAAAAAGGACAACGCTAAGCACCTCTTAAAATTATGGATTGCTCTACAAGCCATTCTAAAGACCAAAGTTGACTTAATCACCAATGAAAATATTGAAGGTGAGCATTTTAAGAAGTACCTAGAGTTGTATAAAGAAAAGCTATACGATAGAAGTACGTATACTTCATTAGGATAATGAAAGCTGTACTATAGTTTTCTTTGGCTGTTACTTAAGGAATAGGCATCGAGACTACTCATAACTTAACGCTTATGATTCTTCAAGAAGGCCAAGTGTTTATTATTTGATCAATCAGTTCTTTTTTTCGTTCATAAAATATACTCTTTTTCAGTGCTTTTATCAAAGGCCATGCTCGACTATATTCATCTTTTGCAGCATAAAGCTGTGCCCGCACCCAATCTAAATGGCCTAAGATGTATGCTTTAGAATAAAATTGAGGATTCCATTCTCCTTCCACTTGTGATAAAGCTTTACTCTTTTGAGTCCACCGAAGTGCCAGGTCCAGGCTACCCTGTCGCTCAAGTAAGTGCGCTGCGCCTTGTAAGTAGACCACCCATTGAATAGTAGTATCTGTTTGTTCAGCGCGTGTTTCAACGGTACGAATAAACTGCTCCAGATCATTCGTTTTAAAGTTTAGCTGAAGGTCTATTTTCTCCCACGAAAGTGTAATCGACCCTTGGTCAAAATTGGTCTGGGCAATGCTGTAGCTTAATTGCTCTTGGAGTGTTGCTCGAATGATTGGCGCGACTTCAATCCGAAGTGCATCCTCTTTAGGGTCATACGAAAAAGCGCCCCATTGCTTGGCCTTTTTGCTGAAGATAGCTACCCATTTCTGGCCTTGTCGGGGGATAACAAAAAAGGCATATTTCCCTTTCGGTAAATGCTTGCCTTCTATCAACACATCTGAACTAAATTCTACAGTAGTAGCATTATTGGCGCCAGCTCGCCACACCTCATTATAGGGCTCCAACGCGCCCCAAATGGTACGACCTTTTACCGCAGGACTACCGTAATTGATGTGTACCTCCGTGAGCCCTATTTTCTGATAAACGGCTCGATCAGGGCTCGTCCTTGGAACTAAGCCGATTTGGTACTGAGCAAAAGAAAACTGCGTGCCTAACAGCAATAGCATCAGGAGCGAATATTGAATTGCTATCTTCATTAGTATGGATTTATGACGATAACAAATTAAGTAATGAACCTTAGCTGTAGGTATAAGTAAGGGAGTTTAACAAGTTTTAAACAAGTGAGTGGGTGATATGAATTAGGAATCATACTACATAGAGCGGGCAAGACGGAAACCGACAGCGTTGAGGCGGAACGTCGGAATGAGGGAGTAGCGAATGGCGGCGCGGCAGTACTGCGGATGGCCGTCTCAACCGCCGCCGCGCAAGACGCGGTTTGAGCCCGATTTGGCTCCCTTTGGATACGCCATGTCCACTAAAGAAAATAAAGAGTTGCCCATCCTGTGCAAACTGCCCACTGTTAAATTTGCATTCGTACTCATTGAGCTTGTTGTCAATATCATCCACGGTAGGATTAGGGACGACTTCTACCTGAAAACCGAAGTTAGCACGCTTAGGTAGAAGCCTATTTTTGTTGATTCTTGATGCATTTTAAGAGCTGTTGGGGTATGCGAAATGTTTAGTAACAGCCAAAGAATAAGTTCCGCATTTTGGCAAGGGGATTTTGCTCCAAGACAAGGCGAAAAATGCAGGCGATGCCTAGCATCGGCGAGGCTTTTCAACGCAGTATTGGAGCAAAAGAGCCAGCCATAAATCGAGAAGTTATTGTTTGACTGTTACTTACCTGCTCAAGATAAGCATTTGTTGCCGTTGAACTATATATCCAAGGAAATGAGCTATTGTCACCGAATTCGACTTGGTGGATAACCAAAGCGGCGCTTAAAAGCAGTGCTAAAGTGCTGAGGATTTTTGTAGCCAATTTGATCGGCTACTTCGCCGATAGTGATGCTTTCTTCCAAGAGTAGCTGCTTGGCGCGATCCATTTTGATGGTACTCCAATAGTTGAATACCGTAGTGCCGAATACTTCCTTGAAGCTTTTTTTGAGGCTGTACTCATTGGTGCCAAAGCGCTTGGCCAGCTCGAAAAGTGTGCTGGATTCTTGGAAATGGTCGTGTAGGTAATCCTTTACTGCATGCATACGATCGAGGTCTACCTTTTTGAGCTTTGTGGGCTGGGGGTGTTGGAAGGATGCGATTTGCTCTAGCTGTAGGAGGAGCAACTCGGTTACCTTTGCTTCCAGAAAAAAGCGCTTGTAGAGTCCTTTGCGGGGGCAATTCAATATGTCCTGAATTACAAGGTGCATCGGTAGGGTAATCGGATAGTGATAGGGGCCCATCGCCATATTCTGCTGTCGATCTATCGCGCTCAGAAAGGGAATGAATCGTGATTCCGTATCGGGGATGAATCGCTTAAAAAACGAGGGAATCAGATTAATTTCAAACACTTTATACCCTTCTCGGGGCTTCACCCAAGAGCGCCCCTTAAAATTATTGATGTAAATAATATTATGCTGATTATAGTCAAACTGGAAGGCCTGTTTAGTATTCCGCTCTTCTGCACGCGTCTTACCCTTTAGGGCGAAGTGCAGCTCCACAGTTTCCATATCGCTCTCGAAGTACATTTCGAAGAAGTTAGGCATACTTATATCTCCGTATCCGATGTGGATATTTTCCATGTAAATCTCTCGGTAACTGCCCAACCCGCCCAAGAGCTGAGCTGGGTATACCCGCTCCACAATTCCTTCATTGGTACTACAATGAAAGCGATCTGGATATACGTTTTCGACAAATAATTCCGCTAAGTCTTTATGGTGAAGCTTAACCTTCATTCCGTTTTACGTAGATTTTACTCCGCTATGCGTATGGTTGCATATCCACGGATTTGTGATATTTGAATATACTAGTAATTTAGACTAATTCAAAATAACGACATCCTGTATAGTGGACAAAAAAGCACCTATCGATCAACAAGCAACAGCTAGCAAAAACGGAATGGCACGCCTATTTGAAATAGCAGGGCGGCGGAAGTATCTCCTTATCCTTTCAGGGCTACTGGCCATTTTACATGCAGCCTTAGCGCTAGTGCCCTACATATTGGTGTACTATGTTTTGCAGCAATTGATAGCCACACCATTAGAAGTGGCACCCATTCGCAGCTATCTCATTGGAGCTGCCATTGCTGGTTTATTTAGCTATATACTACTCTATGCGTCTGGAATGGCCTCTCATATTGCTGCATTCAATATCTTATACGAATTGCGTAAGCAAACGGCAGCCAAGCTGGGGGAATTGCCCTTGGGCTTTGTGCAGCGCTTTCAGTCCGGCGCGTTGAAGAAGATTGTAGCCGATGATATTGAGCGTATTGAAGGCTTTCTAGCACATCAGATTCCCGATTTTGTAAAAGGGGTTACCTTGCCGGTTGTGACTATCATCTATTTATTTTTTGTGGATTGGCGCTTGGCAGTGGTTAGCTTTGTGCCGCTACTAATTTTGGCTATTTGGATACCTGCTACCTTTAGCTCTGCCGATACCAAAGAGATGATGAGACTACACCATCAGTCGCAAGAAGATATGAATGGCGGTATCGTAGAGTTCGTACGCGCGATGCCTGTAATGAAAATTTTTGGACAGACTGCCGATACCTTCCAGCAATATAGTACTGCCGTAAATGACTTCGCGCATCTCTCAAAAGTGTGGATGAAAAGGAGTGCTCCTCCCTTTGCTGTTTTTATGAGTTTCATCAGTAATGCAACCCTTCCTATTCTGATACTAGGCACCTACTTATACCTCAGCAATGGAGTGACCTTCTCTACCCTTATTCTCTTTCTAATACTTGGTGTAGGCTACATCAAACCCGTCTTTGCACTCTCCAATATGGGCATGCAGATTGTACTCATTAATAAAGGAGTAGAGCGTATGGATACCATCCTGCAACTGACGAATCAAGAAGATAAGGATGCGCCACTACCTACTAGTTTTGGCATCGAATTTGACCAAGTTGGCTTTGCCTACCAAGCGGATATAAAAGTACTGGATGATGTCTCCTTCCATTTGCCGGAAGGTAGCCTCACTGCATTTGTAGGGCCTTCGGGAGCAGGGAAATCAACAGCAGCACAACTAATTGCGCGCTTCTGGGACAATCAGGAGGGAACCATTCGCATTGGAGGGGTAGACCTTCAGGAGCTGCCTATGGAGAAATTGATGCAAATCGTCTCATTTGTCTTTCAGGATAGTTTCTTGTTTCAGGAAAGCATTTTTGAAAATATCCGCATGGGGATGGATCGGTCGGAGGCACAAGTAATTGCGGCGGCCCAGGCCGCCCAATGCCACGGGTTCATTAGCCGTTTGCCGAAAGGCTACCAAACCAAATTTGGTGGCGAAGGGGTGTATCTAAGCGGTGGTGAACAGCAACGCCTACAGCTAGCGCGCGCCATACTCAAAGATGCCCCCATACTAGTACTAGATGAAGCTACAGCCTTTAGTGATCCCGAAAATGAATACCAAATCCAACGAGCAGTCAGCCACCTTATACAGCACAAGACGGTAATTATCATTGCCCATCGACTCAGCACCATTGCCGATGCTGATCAGATTATTGTATTTGATGAGGGTAAAGTAGTAGAGCAGGGGAAGCATGAGGAATTGTTAAATAATGCAGGCTTGTACGCACAGATGTGGCGGGCGCACACACGCGCCCAAGAATTTGCATTGTAGCACTAAATACACAGCTAATGATTAAGAATTTAATATATGCTTTTCGATACGATCCAGCCGGGATGCGGCAGTCTCTCTTGTGGGAATGGCTGCACGGTACCCTGCTGGCAGCGCCGAGCGGTATTTTGCTGGTAGTCATATGGGAATTTTTTGAGCAAACGCCAGATACGCAAAAGATATGGTGGACTATTGCGACGATGGTCGCACTCTTTTTTGTACAGCTTTACGTTGCCAATAAAGCGATGCTAGCGTCCAATATGGCTACCTTCGAGATGAGTCGTAAGCTGCGCATTGCACTAGGCAATAAGCTGCAACGCCTTTCTCTGGGCTACTACAAAAGGCGTGACCCTGGTGATATGGCCGCCGTGGTGTTACAAGACGTAGCTAACTTTGAAAATATATTTGGGCATAGTATTACCAACATTGCCAATGCTGTTTTTGGGGTGCTAGTACTTGCTGGTTTTTTATTGTGGTTAGATTGGCGCTTAGCGATCACCTTGCTACTAGCGCTCGTTATCGTACTACCATTGATGCAATGGAGCCGTCGATTAGTCACCAGGCTGGGCCAGCAGCAGATTGCTGCTCGCAACAATACCGGCGCGCGCTTCTTAGAGTATGCACAAGGTATCCAGCATATTAAATCTTATGGTATGACGGGCGCGCGCTTTGCCTCGCTAGATCGCGCACTGGCGAGCTTGCGCCGAGAGAGTATTCGAGTAGAGGCTATCCCTGGGCCTGTTATATTAGTAGTTGGAGTAATCTTTGAACTCTTCTTTGTGCTCATGATTTGGTTGGCCTTATACTTCTTATTGGAAGGTAGCCTGACCATACCTGTACTGATTGCGTTTCTCATCATTGGATACCGACTCTATGAACCCCTAAAAGTCTTAATGGTGGAATACCCTGTGCTAAGCTATATGAACGTGAGCCTAGAGCGAGTCATAGCACTGCTGGAAGCTCAGGAGCAGGAAGTCGGACAGCATTTGCAGCCTGAGCACTACGATATAGCATTTCACGATGTACATTTTAGCTACATCGAAGGAGAAAAAGTACTAGACGGTATTCGTTTTTCGGCCCCTTCTGGTACCCTTACTGCGCTGGTGGGGGCTTCGGGTTCTGGCAAAACGACGATTACCGCACTGATTGCTCGATTTTGGGACATCCAAAAAGGGCAGATTACAATTGGTGGAATTGATCTTCGAGAGATGGCCCCCCAGACCGTCTATAGCGTGATTAGTGAGGTATTTCAAGAAGTTTATCTTTTCAACGGCAGTATTTATGATAATATACTCATTGGCAACCCGCACGCAAGCGAGACCGAAGTACTAGAAGCCGCCCAGCAAGCACAGCTACTAGAGTTTACCGACCGTTTGCCGGAAGGCTTACAAACCAAAGTAGGTGAAGGAGGGAGCAAGCTGTCAGGTGGTCAAAAACAACGTATTAGTATCGCTAGGGCCTTACTAAAAGATGCTCCGATTGTGCTACTAGACGAAGCAACGGCTAGCCTGGACCCAGAAAATGAAATTTATATACAACGCGCAATACAAGCATTGGTGAAAGATAAAACCGTCATAGTGATTGCGCACAAATTATCAACGATTCAGCAAGCTGATCAGATTTTGGTCTTGGAAGAAGGGCACGTGGTAGAAACAGGCGTACACCAGGAGTTGCTTTCGCAAAATGGGTACTATACCAAGCTGTGGCACCTACAGCAGCAAGCGCGAGGATGGAAAATCAAGGGGCAGTAGTAGTCTATGGGTTATTTTGCAAGCACTAAATTCAGCATCAGGAATATCACTAAACAGATTGATATTTGTGCTCGGCGCCTACTTTAGGGTTTCCTACATTTACTCTGCATAAATGCAGTAGCCCCGCATAAGGGGGCTATTGACATCTTAGGTTTTGGGTGGACAACAGGCTTTCTTGTACTATTACTAAACGAAATTCTGATTGCACTTGATTAATCGATCTCTCCTTTAGCATAAGAATAAGAATGCCCCAAAATAAATTTTGCTACATCCAATTCTTCTTGATTTCTTGGCGCGTATAGCATAATGATATTTGGTGGAAGAAATCCTCTTTTGATAAGTGGGTGCCATTCTCCCCAACCTTTTTCAATAATAATTTCAGCATCGTTTTTTGGTAGTCCAAGATGCAAACTGTAATCTGGATGAGGATGAAAATGGGCAAATTCTGTATCAGCCATAAAGGCATTGCAGGATTTACAAGAGTGCTCTTTGTCCATAAACATGGCAATCGCCCCTGGCACAGATACTAAACTTGGTCTTTTCTCAATATTAGTTAACTCAAATGCCCAAGACTGCAAAGTATTCACATAAGAAATATCTTTGGGTTGTTGATTTAGCTGGGTATGCGGATTAGTATTGGTAGTTGCTGGTCGCGCTCCATTTCTAATGGGCATATTTTGTAATGTTATTTGCGTATTCATTTTATTTTCTTTTTTGTCCTTTGTTAAGCAAGATGTTACTACTGTAGCACCGATAACAAAAAGGACTGTGATAAATTTCAAATTCATGATGATGATGAAATTATTCAGGCTTGATTGTATAATCCATATCAATTGGTTCTGGGCCTTCAATTGGTCCGATGAGATGTAACATCTGCATGCGAAAACGCTCAACTATGTCTCGCTTAAGTAACCAACGATGAAAATCGGCAGGCGACGTGTTGTGGTGTTGCACCGATTTATAACCAGCTGGAGCTTCTATATCTCTCCGAACTGGAAATTGCAACCATTTGCTCTGAAATTCTTCAGATAGCATCCAGTTAAGGTACAACTTGGCCGCAGCTTTATTTTTGGCTTGAGTAGGAATACCAGCAGCCTGAAACCAAGTTAGAAAGTAATCTTCTTCTGGCAAGAGGAAACGAACATTACTTTCAGGCATGGTTTCCAAGGGCCAAAATGTTGTAAAACTCGCTGCATACCACCCATTATTGATCGCAACATACGGCATTGCTGTACCACGTACCCATACTGGTTTGGTAGCAACTAATTTTTCCAAATACTCCCATCCATATGCTTCTTTTAAGTTCCAGAATTGATATAATACGGCATCATCACTATGGGGATACGTTAAGATAACTTTGCCTTTTAGTGCTGGGTCAAGATAGTCCAAAGCATCACGTGGAACTTTATCAGCATCGATCATTTTCGTATTAACTAAATTGCTGAATGTTACTCCATAGAGCCCTGTCCAATGCCCATGTGGGTCTTTGTAATCAGAGAAAACCTTGTCCCAGTTTTTGGGTCTGTAGGCCTCTAAAAATCCTTGTTCAGTGTAATATGTAAAGCGGTGTAATGTTTGAAATTGAATAACATCTGGAATATTCTGTTCTCCACCCGCAGCACGGGCATTGTCATAACGAGGGGCATGATTAATACTTACATCAACAGTATGCGTCACATTGATTTTTGGGAATCGTTTCTTAAACATGTCCAAGTAGTAATCTATTTGGTCAGGTTTGTCGCCACCTGCCCGCAAAATAAATTCACCACCTTCCTTTATTGCTTCTTCGTATAATTCATCTAAAGATTTGGTTTCTATCTCATTACCAATCGGTTGAGAGAATACCTCTGAAGGGAATACTAATGCAAATAGAATGAAAGAATAAAAAATTCGAATTCTTTTCATGTTCATCATTAATTTTGAATTAAGGAATATATAGTTCAATAACCCTAGATTTATGAATTCTGACTAGCCCTTTTCCCTGCTTGCCACGTTGAAAAGCCTCGGCGTAGCTACCCCGATAGCTATCGGGGATGCCTACGTTTTTCGCCTTGCAAGCCGAAAAAATGCCGTTGCCATATTTTCATAAATCTAGCATTGTTGAACTATAGCAAAGTCCATTGCTATTGTTTGACCATGCAAAGTTCAATCAAGATTCCCTCGAAAAAAATAAAGTAGTTTAAGAAACTAACGCTTCTTCCTTGCCCGTAGCATACTTAGGAATTCAGGAGTGATACCAATATAGCTGGCAATGTGTTTTTGTGAAACACGGTGGGATAAATTAGGATAGGTTTTTAAAAAGTAGTTGTAGCGTTCTTCGGCTGTAAAGGATAGATTTTGTAAGATTCTATTCTCATGAGTAAACATGGTATTACGAAATAGAATTCGTGTATAATATACAAATTCAGGAACTTCCTTAATGAGAGAATTCCAATTTTCTTGACTAATTGAAAAAATTACCGTGTCTTCGAGTGCCTGAATATTTTGAGCGGCAGGAGTTTGAGTAATAAAACTTTGTAAATCTCCTAACCACCAGTTTTCTACAGCAAAAGAGATATTATGTTCTATGCCGTTATAGTCTAAAATGTACGTTCTCACACATCCAGATGAGATGAAGAATACCTCTTTAGCATAATCACTTGCGTAAAGTAAATGCTCTTTTTTGGAATATCGCTTTTCG
>JBCCRH010000114.1:0-14362 GCA_039208045.1 Bacteroidota bacterium | reverse complement strand
GTTGACGCTCTTCTAGTGGCTTTTTCTTTTCCTTAGCCATGTCTACTTTATCGGCCTGAACTCCGTCGATTTCTTCGCCAGCAGCATCCAACACTTTCTGATCTACTTGCTTCTCGAACAACACCTTGACTTCGTCATCAGATAAATCACTCACCTTCTTGTCGCCACCTAGATGATCCTCAACCGCTAACAAGATGGCCCGCTTATTAAACACATCCTCATTTTGAGCAGCTTGCTCTTTAGTTACCTCTCTCAGCCCAGTCAACATGATTGCTACTACTGAAGTAAGCACCAGAATAAAGCCGATTACATATTTTGTACTATTCACGATAGTCTAATTTTGTTGTTCAAAAATTATGCGGCCGCAGTCGCTTTGGCACGCTTTAAGCGGCGATTCATATTTGCCTCCAGCACATAGTGATCGATGAGTGGTGCAAACACATTCATAAAGAGAATCGCTAGCATCCATCCCTCTGGATAAGCGGGGTTCAGTACTCGGATAATCATACCGATAAATCCAATCAAGAAACCATATATCCATTTACCCACATTAGTGGAAGAGGCGGTCACTGGGTCAGTAGCCATAAAAGCCATAGCGAAGAAGAAGCTACCCATATAAAACTGGTAGTACCAAGGCACTTCCATGAAAGGCGTTGCGCCCCACGCGTTTAGCAAAAGCGTCATTACTACGGCACCCAATAGCATAGAAGCCATAATGCGCCAGCTCGCTACCCCTGTTACAATCAGGAATAATGCACCCACCAAGATGAAAGGCTTCGAAGTTTCTCCGATAGAGCCAGGGATAGTGCCCCACAACATCTGTGCATCTGAGTAATATTTGGTTACGTTCTCCCAGCCTCCTTGGAAGGCCAGAGAGAGCGGTGTTGCTCCTGTATATCCATCGACCAGGGCCGTGCCCCCTTCTCCAAACGCAGCCAAACCGACGCTTCCGAAGAAGGCATCAAACGCACCATGCGCCCAGCTATACATTTCACCAGTTCCTGCTGCTGCATCTACACCCGAAATCCACACCTCATCACCAGAGATGTAGGTTGGATATGCAAAAAATACAAATACGCGCGATAGCAGTGCGATATTTAGGATATTCATCCCTGTACCACCAAATGCTTCTTTACCAATAACTACTGCAAAAACAACAGAAATAGCTAAAATCCACAATGGTAAATCGGGTGGCATAATTAATGGTATCAATGCGCCAGATACCAAGAATCCTTCCTCAATAGGGTGGCCCTTTTTGGCGGCATAGAAAAACTCAATACCTAGACCTACTACGTGGGCAACGACGAATAGTGGCAATAACTTAATTAGGCCATGTGCCAACTTTAGGTGAAACCCACTGAAGAAATTTTCATACATCCCCAGTGCTGCGAAGTGCTGGTGACCAATATTATAAGTACCAAATAAGTAACACAACTGCATAGCCAAAACCACGTGTACCATCGTACGCTTCAGATCCATTCCATCGCGGATGTGTACCCCCTCTGCCGTTACCGTATTTGGTGCAAAGGCGAAGGTGAAAAAGCCGTCGTATAGCGTGTGCAGAAAAGGAGAGTTCTTCTTATCTGGCTCAATTTTGTGGAAAAAGTTTAATAGCGCTTTTTTCATTTTTTGTTTAGTTCTGTTCTGTTCCGCCTGAGGCGGACTATACGTTTACTGAATGCTAATATTTATATTATCCTTGCTCCCGAACTAGGTCTAAGCCCTGGCGCAATATTTTTTGTAGTGGCTGCTTGGAAGTACAGACGAATTCACACAAGGCGATGTCTTCCTCTTCTAATTCGTAGATTCCTAAGCCTTCCATCCGCTCAAAGTCGTTGACCAAGATCGCTTTCATCAAGTGCTGTGGATAGATGTCCATCGGGAGCACTTTTTCGTATTGACCAGTCACTACGAAAGCACGCTGCTCTCCATGTGTATTGGTATCCGCTTCAAAGCGATAATCTGGATATAAAAAGTTAGGGAAGGTATTTGAAATAGTTGGCCGTGGTGCTATTGGAATCAACCAACCAAACATTTCATGGTAGTTTCCTTCTTCTAGAACCGTGATCTGATCGTCAAATATGTTGAGGAATTGTTCTGTCGTCTTTTGCTTACCAGACAGGACATCTCCCGATACGATACGTACATTATCTTCGTTGGCATTGTGCTTTAATAGCTCACCAATATTGGCTCCAATATATGTTCTCACATATTTTGGTTCTTTTAATTGAGCGCCTGTTAGGGCTACGATGCGTTCACCATCAAAGCGGCCTTCTGCAAAGAGTGTTCCTAGGGTGACCACATCTTGAACGCCAAGTGTCCACACTTTATCATTGGAACTGATGGGATCAATATGATGAATCTGCACGCCAACATTACCCGATGGGTGCTTGCCTTTAAAATAATGTACCTCCACTCCCTCTGCATCTACGAATGCCTTAGCAGGGGCGTTCTCCCCACGAGCATCAAGACCAAGATGCACCGTGCCGTTAGTCAACTTATTCAATACATCTAATCCTTTCTGGAAAGCCTGCTCTTTACCAGCAATTATGAAACTGCTTTCCGCAGCTAAAGGTGCACTATCAAAGGTAGAGATGAAGATATTTTTTGGAGTAATGTTGTGGTCTGCTACCACATTGAACGGACGCTGGCGAATCAATGGCCACGCTCCACTATCCAGCAGATAGCTGACTAGTTCTTCACGGGAACCATTTTCGAGATCGAAAGCGGGATACTCGCGATATTTCTGATCATTGTCGGCTAAAATAACCACCTCGCTGACCGCGCGTTTCGCGGCACGGTTTACTGCGATTACTTCGCCGCTTACAGCTGTTGCGAATTTAACTGCTGGGTTTTTCTTATCCCAGAACACAATATCACCAGCCTTTACGTTCTGTCCTACTTCGACTTCTAGCTTTGGTATTGGGGATAAACCCACAAAGTTCATAGGCTGCACTGCAAATGTGCGCGCCTTCACACTTTCATCAATTTGCTTTACTGCTTCTCCCTCAAGAAGAATGTCATGCCCTCTTTTCAGTACCTTAACGTCCTTACCTGTAGTGTAGGCTGGTAATCTAGGAGCTACCAGATCATTTATACCTGGAATAATAGATAGATTGTTTCCAGCTTGGTTGATACCTGACTGCTTTGCTTCGATAGCCAGCAAGTTATCAGATACTTGAATAACGATGAAAAAGAAAACGAGAACAGCAACAGCCAGAAGGCTATAGATAAGGTAACTTGATCCTGCTGATCCGCTCTGTGCGTGAGCTAATTGTGCTAAAAAAATAAAACAAAACAGCAACAAAAGTCTTGGAATTCGGTTCTTCATTTCAGCTTTCCTTAATTTCTTATACTAAGTGAGTAGTTTCCTACCCACCCCTAATATTTTGTCTGCTTTTATGGAAATTTGTCCAATTAAGGCAAATATATAAAGCTTTTACCTGTTTAAAGAATCTAGCTCAGCGCAAAGTTCGCGTTGAATATTTATTTAGATTTATTCTAAACAGCTCGCATGATAAGCAAAGATTGGCTTTGCAAGAATCTCGCTATCAAGCCTTTACAAAATCGCTCTGCCGCCATACTTTCTTGGGTGTTTTTGTGATTTGCCTACTATTTATTTTGATACTACTCCACTTTCGGAATTTGTAAAGCCTCTTTCTCCATCTGCGTTTTCCAGGCCCAAAATGCCCATATTGCCAAGACCGTATAGACGACCATGAGCAAACTGTAGAGGTACAAATCACGACTCCAATACAACCAAACGGATACGGCATCTATGACAATCCAGTAGGTCCAGGTCTCCAGAATTTTTTGGGTCACCAACCATGTGGCAATAAAACTAAAGACTGTGGTATGTGCATCGATAAGTGGCATCTGTGCATCCGTATATTGCCCTAGTGCTTGTGCTAAAGCAAAGGAGCATATCACTCCTAAAACCATACATAATATATGAAATATCCAGCTCCGATTCGTAATTGGTAAGTCATGTTTTCCCTCTTGCTTGCGCCAAGTGTACCAACCATAGAACCCCGCTAATACATAATAGAAATACAGAAAAGACTCTGCATAGAGCTTGACACTAAAAAAGAGATAGATACTCAATAAGCTACTTACAATACCAAAGAACCAGCACCAAATCTGCTCTTGTGCAGCTAATATGATGTAGGCAATCCCTGTGATCACAGCCAAAACCTCTACCCAAGGCATTTGTTGTAGGGAAGTAATGAGTTGATTCCACACTTCTTGATGTGACATAATTTCCTATTTTTGAGTCTACCGATGATTAAAATACGCTTATGAGTTTTAAAGGTACAAGCACTTATGTGGCTAGTGATGAACTACAGATTGCAGTAAATGCAGCTATCCAGTTGCAAAAGCCACTTCTGGTGAAGGGAGAACCGGGTACCGGCAAAACGATGCTAGCCCATGAAATTGCTGAAGCCCTACAGAAGCCTATCATCACATGGCATATTAAGTCGACTACCCAAGCACAGCAAGGCCTTTATGAGTATGATGCAGTATCTCGCCTGCGCGACTCTCAGCTCGGCAATGCGAATGTAGAAAATATTGCGCATTACATAAAGCAAGGAAAGCTATGGGAAGCCTTCGATGCAGAAGAATCGGTGGTGCTGTTGATTGATGAAATCGACAAAGCAGACATTGAGTTTCCCAATGATTTGCTGCTAGAATTGGATAAGATGGAGTTCTTCGTATATGAGCTTCAGCAAACGATCAAAGCCAAGCAACGCCCCATCGTTATCATCACTTCTAATAATGAAAAAGAGCTACCCGATGCTTTCTTACGTCGTTGCTTGTTCCATTACATTCGGTTTCCCGAAAAAGAGACTATGCAGGCTATTGTGGATGTTCATTTTCCAAATATTCAGCAAGAACTGGTGTTGGATGCCATGCGTTTGTTTTATGAGCTTCGCGAAGTGAGAGGGGTGAAAAAGAAGCCTTCTACTAGTGAGTTTCTGGATTGGCTCAAATTATTGTTGTTTGATAAGATGCAAGGGGAGCAGTTGAAGGAAATTAACCTCAAAGAGGAGTTTCCACCGCATTTGCACGCGCTGCTGAAGAACGAGCAAGATATTAAGCTGTTGGAGGAGCTTAGGAAGATGGGGGGGAGATGGTAAAGGACAGCGTGCGGATTGCAAATCCGCACTGCACCGCCTTTGCTATTTTTCTTACTTAATGAGTTCAAATTTAAACTGCACGGCCTCCCTGATAGGAATACCGGTATCTGGTTCTACATTATCAAGTAGAATATCCACATCTACGGTTTCACTTTCCTCTTTTTCGGTACTATCAAAATATACCTTAATAACTCCCTTGTCGCCTGGCTTGTACACTTTCGTACTTGAATACTCTGTTTCGGTACATTCACAACCACTCACAATAGCAATCTTTAGATCGGTGTCGCCTTTGTTGACAAACTCAAAGTCGTACTCGCGCTTCTCGCCACGTTTGATTTTCCCAAAATCGACGAGGCGATTTTCGAAGTGCATGATCGGCACACCCTTTAGATTATCGCGCATGTGGTAGAGCGAAGACAAGTAGCTGATCTGTAGGGTATCGTTTTTTGGTACTTGTGGTAAAGCGTTTTTGCCTTTCGGTGCATCCTTAGTATTTTCTTCGACCTTTTTAATGCGTTGGATGGTAATAGTGGTCGGTCCTTCGATGATGGTGAAGTCGGTGCGACGATTGAGCTGGTGCGCTACTTCTTGCTTATCTTCTCCTTCTAGGGCGTAGATAAACTCATCTGTTAATTCATCGCCTTCATTTAAATAGTCGTATTTCTGACTGGTCGTTTGACGTACTTTTTGTGGCTTTTTCTTACCGTATCCCTTCGCTTTAATCCGCTCTCCTTTTACCCCACGATTGATCAACCAACGGCGAGCGGAATTAGCGCGGCGCTGTGACAAGTTTTCATTGTAGGCATCCTGACCACGGCTATCGGTATGAGAGGCAAGCTCAATCACCATTTCAGGATACTCATTCATTAAATCGAGTACGATTTGTAGATCTTGTTCGGAGGCTTTGGTGATTCGATCATCATTGAAATCGTAGAGGATATTTTCCAATACAATTGGTTCATTGATGTTGAGTGTATCATAGCGTGGTGGTGGCGGCGGCAATGGCTTCAATAAGAAATTCTTGTTGAAGGTCTGCGATTCGCTTAAGCCAACAGTGTTGAATTCAATAGAATCTGGGTAAAAGCCTTCGGCAGAAACTACTACTTTATAAGGTAGCTCCAAGCCTAAACCAAAGTCGAAGCGGTTCCCATCATCGTTCTTTTTAGAGTCTTCACTTGGCTCTTGCAACTCAATTAACTTCACTGTACTTCCCTTGATTGGCTTTTTATCTTCGCTAAATACCCCTACCACTAGATCCGCATATATCCGCGCAATACTGAAGCCATAGATATCGTTACAACAGGTACGACTTTTAGCCGAGCGCGAGCCTTCCCCTGGTCGATTGGAAGCTAAGAATCCTTTGTAGCCATCATCTCCGAGTGAGAAATATAGGTCATCAGCACTGCTGTTGTAGACTTTGCCCATATTTTCTGGCGCACTCCAAGAGGAGCCATCCCAAGTGGTGTAGTAAATATCGAAACCACCGATAGTAGGGTGACCATTGGTACTAAAGTAGAGCGTACCATCCCAATAGAAGGGCGTTTCATCGTCCCCAAGTGTGTTTATTTTTTCTCCTAGATTGACTGGTGCATCGTATTCACCATCACCCTTTTTTGTAGCATAATACAAATCATAACCCCCATAGCCACCTGCCATATTAGAAGAGAAGAATAGAACTTCATTTCCAAATAGTTCACCTGCAACAGGGTGCTTCACTACATAATCGCCACCAATTCCTTTCACTTGCTGCCCAGCGCTCCAGCTACCGCCATCGCCTGTGCTGTAGTATACTCTAGAGACACCAAGACTGTGCCCTGACAGTTCTCCTTGGGTGTAGAACATATACCGCCCATCATTCGAGAAGGACACATAGGTTTTGTGCACTCCTGGCCGATTGATCTTTTTATCTAAATCACTAGGTTTGTCCCAGCCTTTCTTACCCATACTCGACTTCTGAATACGTGCGAAGTAGTCTTCATCGCTTTCTTCGTCTACATAGAAGACATTGTCACCATCAAAACCTACAAAGTACAGGCTTCCATCTGGGCCATAGGTCGGGGCGTATTCCGATAGCTTATTATTAACCTTTTTACCGACATTTTCCAGGTTGACTCCTTTTGCAATTTCGGGCATTTCCATGGCCATCTCTGCACCGGTAATCTCCACACGAGCCAGTTTCTTTAGACTATCGCTCTTAGTTTCGGTAGCAAACTGTTGGAGTGCTTGGATGGCTTCAGGATACTTTTCGTTCATCTTCAATACCTTGCCATAGTTGAAGCGGTAAGCGCTGTACTTATTTTCTTTGTCTTTATTCAGTAGGCGGCCGTAGGAGCGTTCTGCTTTCTTGTAGTCCCGCAGCTGGTAGTGCATGTCTGCAATGGTGATCAGTAGCTCCTTGTCTTCGCGCTCTTCGTAGGCTTGTTCGTACCAATCTAAGGCATTATAATAATCATTACTAGCTAAGCTTTGCTCAGCAGCTTTGATCATATTTTCGTACGTCGATTTGCGGATAGGTTGGGCTGCCAGCGTGGCTACAAATAGGCTAGCAAAAATCGTAAGTAGAAGAATTCTTCTCATAGGATTAAACGATATTTTTGAATTCATCTTAGTTATAACGTCAATTTGAAGTGCGAGGTACTTAACATTCTGTTAAGTGAAAAAGAAGCACCTGATTATCTAGAATTTTGGACAGAAAACCGCTGGTTTTACCACTGGGTCTTTGTAAATCTTCAGGATGTAGGATAGCGCAATTTCAAAAGCTCCTTGCCCATTATTAACCTCACTTAAAGAAGACAAGGTAATATCATAAGCAAGGCCTGCTCTGAAGCCTTTATAGTCAGCACCAAGCAAGGTTTTAGCTGCATCTCCAATACGATAGCCCAAGCCAAAATTTAAAGTGAAGTCATCTTCTTTATTAACCAGGTAGTTCCCCCAAGCTTGGATGTAAGTTTCTGAGAAACCACCTGTATTCTGGAAGAATAACTTGGGTTGAATGCCCCAACGCTCATTTAGGCCATAGCCTACAGAAGCAAACGCATTGATCCGAATAGGGCGCTCGCCTTGTTCCCCTCCTGTAACAAGTGAGAACTGCGGTGACGTAACGTGCCCACCAGATACGCCTATTTCTAGATTAGTCTTTTCATTCATTTGAGAACGATACAGTAAGCCTACTCCAATATCGAAGTAGTTTTCATTAGGCATCATAGTTCCACTTCCTGAAGTAAACTCACCGCCTGCATTGGCGTTGCCGTCCACTTGACCTTGTAGCAATTCACCATCTAGTGCCCCTTCGAGGTTCACCTCAGTACTTACCCGCCCACCTTGCAGCCCGAGTGTCAACACACTACTCTGATCTTTCTTCAGAGCAAGATGGTAAGATATAGAAAATAAGGCTCCACTAGTTTGTAAACTCAAACTACCTGCTTCGTCCTGAAAGAAAGACACCCCAATACCAATCCAATCTTGTTTGCGAATACCTCTCACAATAGGTGCATCTATATAAAAGGTAGGCGTGGTGTATTGATTGTCAATAATACTGGCCCATTGATCTCTGTAAATACCACCAATACGGGCAGTACCTTCGAAGGCACCTGTGAGTGCTGGATTTAGCGCCAGCGGCGACATATCGAATAAGGTATAGTGAATATCTTGAGCAGAGAGCGTAAAAGTGCCAATGAGAGTAAAAAAGGTGAAGAGTAAAGTTTTGATTAATCTCATAAACGTCGTTTTATCATTGGGTTTGACCGTTTGTACCGAAGAATCTGTTTTCCAAGGCCCCGAAATATAGCCTTTTTCCAGTAATTCTTTGTTATCTGGTTCGAAAGTTAGTCGTAAAACTGCAGTTCCCCAACTTAGGCTATGAGAATTTTATCTGTTACCTGACAATTTCTCCTTTACATAAAAATGACCCTCCACCAATTCGTTCATTGGGGAGGGCCTTCAGAGAGCGCGTCAAAACCAAACTCTTTCCTAAGAGTTGCTCCTTAGTTTCTTGCTCCAATCGTTGGCATTTTGTACCTCTTAATACCATTTGCAAGAAAAAGGTAACCACCCTAGGCTCCATTTTTTCAAAAAAAAAGAGGCCTGAGCGCTGCAAAGCTGCTCAGACCTCTTAGAGTATATCTATTTATGCTTATTCCCTAGTCTTCATCAATGATGGCATCATCAATAATTTCATTGCCATCGCCATCCAAATCTTCAAAGCCTGGCACGGTACCTTCTTTTTTGGCTTTTCCTTTATAATCTGGATTTTGACCGATCTCTAGTTCTCCCTCTTTCCGGCGTGCCCCTTCATTATGATAGTCGCCATCTGCAAATCGCTGGGCACGCTCAAAAAAGCTATCTTTGCCATCGAGCAAGCTTTCTTTGGTAGACGATGCTGTAGAACTTACTTTATCTTCCAAATCCGCCCCCATCTGCTTCGCTTTTTCTACAGTCTCATCCATCGAAAATTTATCTGCTTCCTCTTTCGCTTGCTCCGCCATATCATTGGCTTTATCCATCAGATCGCCACCAAATGCTTTGGCCTTTTCCCAGATGTCACCTGTTTTTTCGAGTACTTTCCCGCCGACGTCCTCTGCTACATCCATTACCTTACTGCCTACTTCTTCGGCCTTATCTAATACTTTTCCTCCCACCTTTTCTGCGGTATCCAGTACTTTACCCCCCACTTTTTCAGCCGTATCTCCCATTACCTTTCGAGCACCCTCTGTACGATCCATAAATTCTTGCCCTACTTTAGAAGCGGTCTCCACAATAGGATTAGGCTTTGCTTCTGGTGCAGGGGCCTCTCCATCGAAAGGATCTTCTGGTTTGGAGCTTAGTACCTCATCTTTTAGGAAATCCTCTTCTTTTTCTGAAGGCTCGAAAAAGCCCTCCACCTTCTCTTTCGCTTTCTGGGACGCCTTGCCAGCTTCCTCCCAAATTTCGCTGCCTACTTCTTGTGCTACGTCTTTGGCGTTATCAAAAAAGGTACTAGCCTTATCCGCTACATCTGCGCCAATATCGCCAACCTTATCTTTTGCCTGATCAAATAGCTCTTCCGACTTATCCCTGATCTCCCCTCCTACTTCTTTTCCTTTGTCTACTGCTTTCTGCCCTGCCGATTTTGCAACTGACTTAGCTCCAAACATCAGTTTCTTTATTTCATTTAAAAACCCCATTTTTTTCGTTTTTTATTCAAGATACCAAAAAATTGGACGTAAACGGGGTAAAACTTCCCGTACCGCAATAATTTCCCCAATTGATAACGTTACTTTTAAAAGTTATTGATTTATTTGATTCATGGAACCTATTCGAGCTGCATTTCTCTATGCCACTGCTGAAGACCAGCAATACTGCACCAACTTGCGTCAATTTATCGCACCACTAGAGCGTAGTGGTTTGCTAGAAATTGAGGAGTTTGATATTCACGAAACGGAGCTAAGTCGTCAAGACGCCTCGCGTTTCGACTTGTTCTTTTGTCTGATGAGTCCAGCGTTTCTTTACTTTTTCTTCGATACCCGCGACGATAGCCAAGACCTCACCTACTTATTTCGCGATAAGCAAGTCATCCCTGTTTTGATGCGGCCAAGCCTTTGGAAAAGTACCGAGTTTGGACAGCTGCAGCCGCTCCCCAAGAAGGGAACCATTTCCTCTATGGCCAATCCAGATCAAGGGTTTCTCGCTATTGCCGAAGGCATAAAAGAATTGGCGGAGGAGCTACAATATCAAAAGATTGCCAATCAACAGGATGTCGAGGATTATCAGATTATTCAGTTGCTTCACCAAGAGGCAGAGTTTTACGAGATTGTAGACGAGACAAGCGCTATTTTTGATGAGCGCTATAAGGATTTCATTGCCAATGAATATTATTGGAACTATTTTGCTCGCCGCTTTGGTTATAGTATATCAAGGTACACCCGACAAGAATTGGAAGACATTATCCTTCGTGCAGAAGGCATATACATCCGAGAGATTTCGATTGAAGAGGACATTAGTACCATTTTAGACTATATCGAGGAGTTGCATGGAGAGTTTAGCAGTACCAATTTTGAATGCTGCTTAGTCATTTATAACAAGCAGTCCGCTTTTTACAATGACTATCAGGACTACAAAAATTCTTTTTCAAAATTTTACGGCAAGTTTGTAGCCATTCAGGAACAGAGTAGAAAATACCGATTTAATGGTAAACTGATTATTGCTTATAATGTATTTTCGAAACCTGAAATCTGTGAACAAGTCTAATACTAACAACCCCAGCCTTCTGATAATCCCTTTTTTTCTCCCAAAACCGAACTAAAATGTAATTTTCGCGTCTACAATAGCTAGACGACGAATAAAAATTTACACACTTATTTGTAATTTTAATGGAAGAAAGAAAAACCAGAATACAAATGCCAAACGCATTCAATCAACCGGACATCCTAAACCTTATTAAGCGCAAGCTGCGTGCTGAAAAAACAGCAGTACTTACGCCACTTACCTTAACCGATACGAAGAAACGCCGTTTTCTTCCTACCCGTACCAATCAGAAGGTACTCAAATGGCTGATCAGGCCAGAAGAGTAACTACTCATTTATTCCAAATAACTGTTCTTTTGCCTTAGCAGCCAAGCCATTTAAGGTATGGTATAACGCAATGCGATACCTGAAGTAAGCGCGGCGGGCTTCGATGCTTGTGAGGAATATTCCCCCACTAGGGTCGAAGGTATAATCAGCGTATTTGCGCGTAAAGCTCTCGTTAGCTTCCAGAAAGTCAGCAGGGTGCCCACTTGTATCTAAGCGATACAGCACACTCAGGTTAGGCCCAAACTGCTTACTTAATAGTTTGAGGTAACCCAAAATGACTGCTTGGGTGTAGAAAGCTAGTGGTCGATCACCTACCTTATCGGGGAAATACACTTTCCCTTTTTCTAGCAACGCCATAATGGTATCCGAAAGAAAAGATAAATCATCTTGACGAACTCGTACTAATTCATTGAGTAAATCTGCTCTGGTATCGGGTATAATCTCTACTCCTTTGCGTTGCAAAATCTTCACAAACTGAATGTTTTGCGTCTCTTCTGACTGATTGATTCCTACATAATTGTTTACTACTAGCACTTCTTTGATCACTTTCTTTGCTAGGGTAAACCAATCCTCCAGCGCCTCTGCCCCTTCCGAATCAATGAGGGTACGAAACTTCCCTCTCGTTCGAGGAAACCATCTAAACCACAAATCTTGTAGCTCCGGCACGGGTGCCACAATGCGCGTTCCAAAAAAGCGTGGATTGCGATCCAAAAACTCAAATAGGAGCATTAGGCGAAGCAAGTACTTCACAAACAGCTCCTCATCGATACTGCCTTCATTGGTATACATGTCAGGATTTTGGAGGAAATGGTGCCAGTACCAGAACAGGAATAGTTCGCTGTCTTTATTATAGGTAACGTAGTAATTGACCAAATCTCCGAATAGATCACTTAAATCCTCCAGAAATGCCATCTCTTCAATGAGTGGCAGATTCTGAACGATCAGCATTTTATGGTGCAATGCCTCCAAATCTTCCTCACTGGAAGGTTCTACAAATTTGAAAAAATGCTTGGAAGCAGTAGCCGTAATGATCGAAAGAAAGATAGAGGGCTGTAGCAGATGTGCGTAGGATAGCTCCACAAAATTCTCATTGACATCAATACGTGGTATGCTGCTTACGCAAAGAGAGGGGCGCTGACTGTAAGGTACCAGTAGGATTTCGGAAACCATTTTATACACGCCGTCAAAAATGCTCACTAGCTGTTGTATCCCTCCGTTATGCTCCATATTATAGTCGGTCACCCGATTCATCAGGTAGCTCAGGTAGAAACGGTTGCGGAAGGCTTTTTCATAATCGCTCGTAGCTGACTCTAGGTACATACTGCTAGCTTCCACCGCTTGTTTAGGCCTTTCGGCCAAACGTGCAATATCAAAAAGCGTTTTATTTAGAAAAGATTGTAGCTCAACAAAGTAAGTAAAAAGAAGGGGGTCACGTACCCCACTATTGTAGTTCACATACATATTTATGATACGCTCGCGTAGGGTCTTCCCGATTTTACATCGCAAAAGCAATGAGCGCAACTCCTTGATATGCTGTAAGCTGTAAGCAAACTGATGTAATTCTCTCGAATAGAAAAAATGCTCTTCCACGGCTGTCCCACTTAATTCTTCTACCTCAAATTTTAGCTCAGGGATGGTCTGCACGCTCCGCAGGTGTCGAGAGAGGTGCTTCAGATCATTCTGGCTTAGCACCTTTTCGTAGGTGAAATGTACATCGTTTTCAGAAATGGGCAATAGTAAATCACCAGAACCCACATGCACCCGCCAGTCGATTCCTCGTTGCTTTAGCTCCTTAGCCACCGTCTTGAGGTGGCCTGGTTTTACCGAAAGAAGCATATTGATGCTCAGCGAGTGATCCTCAATGGGTTTAAAGTGGGCCGGAATTTGCGCTTTGCCATCTTGGATCACCATCGGCATCAGCTCAATATCGAAGCCAAAGGTAGTATGGGAGTAGACGAATACGTGTGCGTTGTGGATGAGCGCAGGATCTGCCTCTTTGTGCATAATCATTCGTCGAAGCAAACAGTTTTCACGCACCTGCTCAAAATAATTGGCAGACTTATCGTCAAATACTTGGAGTTGCCCAAACGTCATTTCACGAATATCCAGCACTTGCTCTGTGATCGTTTTGTAGCTATCCGAAAAGATCAGTAGCACAAACTCGTTCCACGAGTAGGTTTGCAGTAGTATAAATTCAAAGTGCGCCCCATGCTTCGGACTCGCCTCTAGCTTGGTCTCAATCATCTGCGCGGCGAGCTGTATCATCGCGTTGCCGGAGCCGATGTGCAGGCCATTATTGAGCTTCAGCTCACAAATGCCAATGAGTGGAAAGCGCTTGCCTTCTGACTTTGATTTTAGAAAGGTATCGCGCGCCTTTTCAAATAGGCCAATCGAGCCCTTTTTATCGTTGGAATGCGCAGGCGTAAAGCCCGTTGTGGTTTGAAAAATGAAGTTTTCGGGCTCCAGTGGCCGATCTTCCGAGTCGCGAAGCGCCTCTTCGCTCAGATAACTGTAGGGATGAAAGGTTTTACTCCCCAGCTTGAAGTCATCCACAAAAGCAATGACTGCTAAGTCAAACGTACCGAATAGGTAATAGCCAGCAGTCTCATAGAAATATTCCTCAAACTCTTCGGTATGGGCATTGCGATCTGCTTCGCGATTAAAGGAATATTCGCG
>JBCCRH010000113.1:0-14385 GCA_039208045.1 Bacteroidota bacterium | reverse complement strand
TGTGGTTTGGCACGCGAGAGGGGGTATTTCAGTATGATGGATATGAGTTTAAGGCGTATCGGCATGATCTTTTTGATGAAAATAGTCTGTCCCATCCTGCGGTGAATGCTATAGTAGAGGATCATAAAAACCGACTTTGGATTGCTACCAGTAGGGGCTTAAGCTTATTCGACCGAAGAACAGAACGCTTCCAGCGGTTTATCCCTTTTGACGATACAGCCTTCGAAACAAGGAACAATAGCAACATCTCTACTTTGATCGAAATTGGCCCTGGCAAATTCTTGTTGGGGATTAAAGCCGAGCTTTTTCTTTTTGAGGAAGCATCAGCCACCTTTACCCTCCTCCCTATTCAAAACGTAAACAGCGAAGGCTATTTTCCTCGTCATTTTCTTTTGGACGGCGATCAGCTTTGGATCGGTACCTCTAAAGGAATCTTGCACTACCAGATTAGTGAAAATACTTGCTCTGTTGCCGAGGAAGAACCATTAGCCGCTATTCGTTCACGGATTATGGGACTCCAAAAAGCTAAAGATGGTACGGTCTGGATAGCTACTGCCGAGCATCTATATCGGTATACGCCCGCTACAAAAAAACTTGAAGAGGTTTCGTTGCCTGAATTTGCTAAGAAGGAGAGAATTACCAATTTATTCATAGACAGCCAGGATCATATATGGATAGCTTTTCAGGCAGCTGGCTTGGGCCTCTATGATCCGATTCATCAGCGTTTTCGGCAGATTACGCACCATCCGAATGATATCAATAGCCTGAATAGTAATTCGGTGACGAGCATCTTTGAGGATCGATTTAATAATATTTGGGTGGGAACGGTTAATGGTATCTCGAAATTAAGGCAAGAGAATCGAGGCTTTAATTTCCTTAAAAATAAAGGAGCTACCGGGCATACCGCCAATAATGTTCAACGACTAGTAGAAGCCGAATCAGGTACGATTTATACCAAGACGTACGATGGGGTTTATGAAAAGAAAAAGGGAGCTGCTACAGCTGAAAAAATCTTCCTTTTTGATGACAAAAGGACAAGGTTTGGATTAGACTGGTTTCTGGAGGATGCGGAAGGAGGCATCTGGTTGACCGTCAGTGAGGATGGACTTTATCGGAAAGATAAATATGCATCCACCTTCCAGAAAATGCAATATGGGGAGCTTTTTACGCAAGTAGGCTATTATAGAATCATGCTAGACCATACCGATAGTGACCTTATTTGGTTGGGTACCACACAAGGGCTTTGTCGACTTAATTGGAAAACGGGCGAACATAAATGGTACCGACCCAAGAGTGATCTTCCTACACTAATTAGCAACGCTGTTTCTTTATTTGAACAGTATGGGGACGATCAAATCTGGCTGTACTACACGTTTTCAAAAAGTATTGGGCATTTCGATAAGCAGACAGGAGTATTCACGCTCACTCCGATTCCTGAAGACCAACAAAAATATCTAGGCGGCCATATGAAAGATATTGCCATCGGCAACGATGGTAATATTTGGATCGCCTCCTTATATGGCTTAACGAACTACAATATCCATACTGGAGCTTTCCAATTTTTTGGCAAAAAGGATGGCCTGATTGAGAATGAATTGCAAGCTGTATTGATGGATAAGAACGAAAATTTATGGGTAAGTGGGCGCCGCTTTATCGCTACACTAGATCGAGAGAAAGGCGTCTTTATCAATTATGAAGATCGCAAAAGGATGCAAAATTTCCAATCCAAAAGCCGAGCGATTTCTAAATCAGGAAATTTGCTTTTTGGTTCTATCAATGGCATTTATGCGTTTAACCCGGAGCAGCTCAAGAAAAACCCCCGCGCGCCAGAATTAGTGCTTACTAATTTTAAGGTCAATAATGAATCGTATACACTACCAGTAGCCTTTGAGGAGGCGGAATCCATTACCCTGGCTCATCAACAAAACAATATCACCTTTGAGTTTTCTGGTCTCCATTATTTTGAACCGGAGGCTGTTCAATACAAGTGCATGCTAGAGGGCTATGAGACAGATTGGAGAGACTTAGGTACTGAGCACAAAGTAAGATATACGAATCTTAATCATGGAAACTATACCTTCAAAGTATCGGCGGCTAATCTGGATGGCGTTTGGAATGAAGAGGGTATTGTGATCCCGCTTCGTATTAGCCCTGCCTTTTGGGAGACTTATTGGTTTAGGGGCTTGTTGCTCCTTCTCCTTGTTTTGATGGGTAATTTGGTTTACCAAAATCAAAAACGGCAAGCTGCTTTGCAGCGCCAAAAAGTGGTAGCCGAGCAGTCTGCGGCCTACAAAACTCGGTTTTTGGCAGATGTCAGCCACGAAATCCGAACGCCAATGAATGCCATCATTGGCCTGAGTAAACTCACTATGGAAACCAAGCTCGATGACAAGCAATATCGGTTTGTAAGTGCTATTCAGGAGTCGTCTAAGAACTTATTGGGCATTATCAATGATCTGCTGGATTATACAAAGCTGGAATCAGGTAAATTTAAGTTTAGTAAGAATCACTTCGCACTCGCTAGAGTACTCAAGAACATCGGACATACATTGGGCTACAACGCCCAAGAAAAGCAACTTACATTTATACAGACGCTAGACCCAAAGATTCCAAATAAATTGATAGGTGACCCCATTCGGTTAAACCAGATACTGACCAACCTTGTGGGGAATGCCATCAAATTTACCAACGAAGGCAAAGTCTGGTTGACCGTATCCCTAGTGGATGAAACAGATCGCCAGGTGCAGCTACAATTTGAAATTGGAGATACCGGTATTGGGATACCACAAGATAAGCTAGAGTTTATCTTTGGGAGCTGGAATCAGACAGACGCAGGGGTAAATAAAGGAATGGAGGGGACAGGGCTAGGCTTGCCTATAGCTAAACAATTAGTAGAACGACAACATGGACAGCTACAGCTTAGCAGTAAAGAGGGAGAGGGAACCATTATAGCATTTTCTCTAACTTTCGATAAAGTGGTATCGGATGAAAACCTAGTGACCAATGCGGCAGCTATCGACAAAATAGATCGCTTGAAAATTTTGGTAGTGGAGGATACCTACTTCAATCAGATGCTGCTAGAAGAATTCTTAAAAAAGAATATCACGGACCCATCGATCACCTTTGCCAATAATGGAAAGTTTGCCATTGCTGAAGTACAAAAAAATAGCTTTGATATTGTCCTTATGGATGTGAAAATGCCAGTGATGGACGGATTTGAAGCGACTAGGGTAATTCGTCAGTTCACAGATGAAAAGTTGCGGGATATCCCCATTATAGCTATTACTGCCAGTGCAGTGCAAGACCAATTAGATAAGTGTAAAGAAGCCGGGATGAACGACTATGTGACCAAGCCCATAGATGAGCAAGAGCTACTCCGTAAAATTTACTTACATACTCAAACCTAACAGAGATGATAGACTTAAGCAAACTCGAAAAACTACTCAATGGGAATGAAAAAATGGTAAATCGTTTTATTGATATTTTCAAAACACAAACTCCTGCTCAGCTAGATGTATTGGTTAATGCGGTAGCCAGCAATGATTGGTCGCAGGCTTCCATCACGGCGCACGCGATAAAAAGTCAGTGCCGCTACTTGGGGCTCGATGAAATCGCTGAGGATGCATTTAAGATTGAACAATTAGCCGAAAGGCAAGAGCAACTCAACCTCCTTCCAGGGCTGACGGCCATGCTTCAGACGAAAGTGAGAGCAGTGCTAAACCAAAAATTATTGTGATCCTTCACTCTTTTACAACTAGCCGATAGCCTTCTCCATGGACATTAAGAATCTCGATACGCTCATCTTCTTTTAAGTATTTGCGCAGCTTGCTAATATATACATTTAAGCTCCTACCTTTGAGGTGATCCTCATCGAGCCATATCTTATTGAGCGCATAGTCTCGTTTCACCAGCCCGTTTAGGTTTTCACCTAATAATTGTAAGAGTTGCGCCTCTATGGCTGATAATTTATCAATAGTGCCTGCTCTGCCAAGTTCTCTGCTGATGGGATTAAAATCATAGTCACCTATAACAAGACTCTTGCTGTCCTCGTCTTCTGGCGTGAGTGTTCGTTTGAGCACTGCATTCATTCGCAAGGTCAGCTCTTCCATACTAAAGGGCTTGGTGACATAATCATCTGCGCCAAGCCGTAGCCCTTTGATCCGGTCGGTAACTTCTGTTTTACCGGTTAAGAAAATGATTGGAATAGCTGGGTCTAAAGTTCTGATTTCGCTAGCAAGAGAAAAGCCGTCCCGTATAGGCATTTTGACATCGAGCAGGCAGAGGTCAAAAGTGTTTTGTTTAAAAATGGCCAGTCCGTCGTTCGCATTATGAATGAGCTGCACTTCAAAGTCTTTCGCTTCCAGATACTCTTTGGTAATCAAGCTCAGCTGGAAGTCATCATCTACAAATAGAATACGGGCTTTCATAAAGGGTGGATTGCTTTATCCAAAGATAGCAGATGCTACAGGAAGCGCCCTTATGCTTTAATACTTTTTTACACTTATTAAAACTCCATTAAACGACTCTCCCCCTGTACTCGCCCACCTTTGTAGTATCAATATATACACCATTACTCACAACAACTTTAAACTAATGAAACCTTTGTTCCGCTTTTGCCTAAGGTATTTACTTACCCCACTAGTCTTGATGGTAATACATCGCGCAGGTGCCTCTCAATCTTTTATTACCAGCTGGGATACGAATAATCCCGGCATTTCCAATGCCACTTCTATTACGATTCCCACTATTGGGGCAGGCTATAACTATGACGTAGACTGGAATAATGATGGGGTGTTTGATGAATTTGGCTTAGCCGGTGAGGTGACTCACGATTTTGGCGTGGCCGGTATTTATACGATTCGCATTCAAGGCGATTTTCCTCAAATCTACTTCAATAATGGTGGCGATCGGCTCAAATTGATTGCCATTGAACAATGGGGAAATATTAGCTGGACGGACTTTGAGAATGCTTTTTCAGGCTGTACTAATCTATCTTATCAGGCAACAGATGCACCAGACCTTTCTGAGGTTAAGAACCTTTCTGGGATGTTTAGATCTACAGGTATTAGTACAGGCGATTTCAGTAATTGGGATGTTGCTACTATCAAAGATATGTCCTTTTTGTTCTCCTTTGCCAGTCAGTTTAATGCAGACCTGAGTGCTTGGGATGTTTCAGAAGTACAGCACTTTCGGGGGATGTTTTGGGGCGCTTCTCAATTCAACCAGCCGCTCAATAGTTGGGATGTAATCAGCGGAGTAGACATGTCGTTTATGTTTGCTCACGCGGAGGCATTCAACCAACCATTAGATGATTGGAAGGTGGATCAGGTGACGAATATGTCTTCTATGTTTTCCGCAGCTTTTGCCTTCAATGGAGCTATTGGGAGCTGGGAGGTCAGCCAAGTAGCAGATATGTCCTTTATGCTTTTTTCTGCCCATTCTTTCGATCAGCAACTAGGGAATTGGCCAATCACCAGTGTAACAGATATGACGGCCATGCTCTCCAATACGAACGTGTCCCTCAGCAATTATGATCAGACCTTGATCGGTTGGGAAAGTCAGGCTCCTCTGCCAAACGTATCATTAGGAGCGATAGGGCTAAGGTACTGTGAAAGCCAGAGTGCTAGGTCTTCGCTCACCGGCCCATTTAACTGGACGATAGAAGGCGATAGTCCCGATTGTCCCTACTTTACGACGACTTGGCAAACCAATAATCCCGGCACTTCTAACGTGAGCTCTATCTCCATCCCTACCTTCGGAGAAGGCTACGACTACGATGTAGACTGGAACAATGACGGCATATTTGATGAATTTGGCTTGACTGGAGATGTAACCCATGATTTTGGGTTCCCAGGGGTATATACGATCAATATTAGAGGGGATTTTCCGAGAATTCATTTTGATAATGAGGGGGATAAATTGAAGATCGTCGATATCAGTCATTGGGGAGATATTGAGTGGGAAAATATGGCCTCTGCATTTCGGGGGTGCAGCAACTTGGGTTATTCTGCTGACGATACCCCCGATCTATCAGGCGTGAACAGTATGGCGAGTATGTTTCAAGGGGCCAGTAATTTCAATGGGCCTATTGGCAACTGGAAAGTACTGCATGTAACGGATATGGCATTTATGTTTCGAGATGCCTCCTCCTTTAATCAAGACTTAGACGACTGGGATGTATCTGGTGTAACCAATATGTCTAGGATGTTTAATAATGCCACCAGTTTTAATCAAGATTTGAATAGCTGGCAGGTGGCTAATGTCACTGATATGAGCCGTATGTTCGATGGCGCTACAGTCTTTAATGGTAATATCAGCGATTGGGAGGTTTCTAGCGTAGAGAATATGTCTTACCTGTTCTACCAAGCAGATGCCTTCAATCAAGCAATAGGAAACTGGAATACCGCTAGTGTAACCAATATGGGCCATACTTTCTTTTCTGCCAATGCCTTTAATCATAATCTTGGGGGTTGGGATATTGCTGCGGTCACAAATATGGAGAATATGTTATCCAATTGTGGTTTATCTACCTTTAATTATGATAAAACCCTACTGGGATGGGTACAGCAGGAGGTGCAAAGTGGGGTAGTGCTTGGTGCACATAATTTGACGTATTGCAAAGGAGAACCTGCTTGGTCTGAGCTACAGAATACCACTAATTCCTGGGCGATTTTAGGCGATAGCCAAGAGTGTCCATTTATCACTACCTGGAAAACGGATAACCCAGGCGTCTCCCCGGGCAATGCTATCACCATTCCCACAGCTGGAACTAACTATGACTATGATATAGATTGGAATAATGATGGAGTCTACGATCAATTTGGCGTAACAGGAAGTGTAAGTCATATCTTCCCAGCACCAGGAACCTATACCATTCGCATTCGCGGAAAATTTCCACGAATATATTTTGCCAATGGAGGCGATAAAGACAAAATTATTAACATTGATAGTTGGGGAGATATCATTTGGAAAAACATGCACCAAGCCTTTAGAGGCTGTACGAACTTAAACTCAACAGCAACAGATGCCCCTGACCTTTCTGATGTGACGAATATGGCCTCTATGTTTAGTGATTGCCACTCGTTTAATGCTCCCATCAATCACTGGGATGTCTCTAATGTAACGACGATGCAGCACTTATTCGCACAAGCGCATGCCTTTAATCAAGACCTAAATGATTGGAATGTGTCTAAGGTCACTAATATGAGTTACACATTCGTGGCAGCAGAAACTTTCAACGGCAATATCAGTGATTGGGATGTCTCCAATGTCACGAACATGAATGGAACGTTCACCCATGCTGATGCCTTCAACGGCGATCTCAGCAGTTGGGATGTATCGAGTGTAAGCGCTATGTCCAATTTGTTTGCAAATACTTCGGCCTTTGATGGTGATCTTAGCAATTGGGAGGTCTCCAATGTTACGGACATGAGTTGGATGTTCAGCAATGCTAGTGCTTTTACCAGCGATCTTAGCAATTGGGATGTATCTAATGTAACGACGATGCACCTCATGTTTTATGATGCAGCCTCGTTTGATAGTAACCTTGGAGATTGGGACATAACAGCAGTCACTGATATGTTTAATATGCTGGATTTATGTGGGATGTCTCAATCAAACTATGATAATACGTTGATTGGGTGGGCTGCCCAAAATGTACAATTAAATATTACGCTGGGAGCAGATGGCTTGAGGTACTGTGAAGGAGCAACCGCAAGAGCCTTTTTGACCAATACTAAAGGATGGGAAATAAAAAACGATGAAAATGCTTGTGCAGCATTCATTACCACCTGGAAAACGGACAATCCTGGTGATTCGCCGGATAATGCTATCACTATTCCCACCATTGGAGGAGGATATAACTATGATGTGGATTGGGATAACGATGGTATTTATGATCAATTCGGGCTAGATGGAACTATTACGCATAGTTTCCCAGCTCCTGGTACCTACACCATCCGTATCCGTGGGGACTTCCCAAGCATCTATTTTAACGATGAAGGCGATAAAGAAAAAATTGTCAATATTGACCAATGGGGCGAAAATCCCTGGACAAGCTTTGATCGTGCTTTTTTTGGCTGCAGCAATTTGAATTCTACTGCTACAGATACACCAGATTTAAGTAATGTCAGCGATATGGAATCTATTTTCCACGAGTGCCATGCATTCAATGGAGATATCAGTGGATGGGAGGTATCGAATATTACCAATATGCGAGCTGCCTTTGCAGAGGCAACCATCTTCAATCAAGATTTAAATGGGTGGGATGTATCTAATGTAACAGACATGTCTTACATGTTTGCTAGTGCAACTACTTTTAACCAGGATCTTAATAGCTGGGATGTATCCAAGGTAACTAATATGACGGGTATGTTTCTCAGCACAGCAACTTTTGATGGGAATATCAGCAATTGGGAGGTGTCGAACGTAACTATGATGGAATCGATGTTTGCCCAAGCCACTGCCTTTAATGGAGCTATAAGCAACTGGGATGTATCCAGTGTTACTACGATGAATCACATGTTCAATCAGGCAGCAGCTTTTGATCAAAATCTTGGTAATTGGGATATCACTAATGTATCGATCATGATAGGGATGCTTTCGAATAGCGGAATGTCTAAAGAAAGCTATGACAACACCCTAATGGGTTGGGCAGACCAGGATGTACAGTTGTCCATTGAATTGGATGCAAATAATTTGCGCTACTGCCAAGGAAGAGCTGCCCGACTCTTTTTGATTATTTTCAAAGGCTGGGATATCATCGGTGACGAAAGTGATTGTGAGCCATTTATCATGACATTGAAAACGGATAACCCAGGGGTATCACCAGATAATGCCTTTAGCATTCCCACGGTGGGGGGAGGCTATAATTACGATGTAGATTGGAATAATGATGGCGTATATGACCAGTTTGGGATCAGTGGAGGGGTGAGTGCTATTTTTCCTGGGCCGGGCACTTACACGATCCGGATTAAAGGCAATTTCCCAAGAATTTACTTCAATAATGGAGGCGATAAAGATAAGGTCATTAATATTGAGCAGTGGGGAGAAATAGAATGGGCGAGTATGGAAGGAGCTTTTAGCGGATGTCAAAACTTGACTTGTACCGCCTCTGATGCACCTAATTTGTCTTTTGCTACCAATATCTCCCAAATGTTTATGGGCGCACTCAGCTTCAATGCAAATATCAGCCATTGGGATATTACTTCCATCACTAGTATGGAGGGTATGCTTTCACATTGTGGGATGTCTACAGAAAATTATGATAATACTATCATGGGGTGGGCAGCGCAGAATGTACAAGCCAACATCACGCTCGGAGCACATGAACTAAGGTATTGCGAGGGGGCCGATGCAAGAGCAGCACTGATTGATAATATGAACTGGACTATTGTAGAAGATCAATATGATTGTGCCGCATTACCTGTCGAATGGTTAGCCTTTGAAGCTAGAGCTGCTGAAGCTAATCAAGTAGCCATACATTGGACTACAGCAGTAGAGATTGACAATGATTATTTTTTAGTAGAACGCTCAAAAGATGGTCTCGACTTTGAGCTGATAGCCCAAGTGCAAGGGCAGGGCAGTACTACAGATGTAAGCTATTATAATATACTAGATCAGTATCCCTACCATGGGGTCAATTATTATCGACTCCAACAGGTGGATTTTGATGGTACTGTTACTTACAGTCCTATCGTCAGTGCAAGCATTACCGCATCTACCACGATCGATTTATTTCCAAATCCCGTTTCCAATATCCTTAATATCCGTTTTTCGGAGCAGCTTGAGGCTACTGTCCCGATGCAGCTATATAATTCAGTTGGACAACTCATTTTTGAAACATGGATTGATCCTCAAGCTACAGATGGCATAGTAGAAATCAAAGAAGTGGATCAATTGAAAGCAGGGATATACTACCTAAAGATCGATCTTGGGAACGAATCATTTACAGGCACTTTTATCAAGCATTAAACTAGAAACATGAAACGAGCATGATCTTATTTAATCATAATATCACGCAAGGGAATGATTAAAAAAGATTATGCGAGAGCGCAGCGGTTACATATGTGCAGAAATTTTTCTGCATCGTTCGCTGCGCAGAAAAATTTTAAACAGATGAAAAAAACAAACGTGAAAAGATTAGAATTATTCGAATTTGAAGATTTCTCCTGGTTGCCGAATACCATTCGGGCAGGTGTAACTAGAATTATACGTGTATTGCATCGACTGATGGGTACTTCTGACACGCTAGAGAACGTAATTTTGAATACATATGAGAAGACTAGCTTCAAACAGATCGTAGACCTAGGCTCTGGTGCAGGCGGCCCTATGATCGATACCGTTCAGAAGATCAACCGCTCCAATTATTTAGATCATCCCTTGGAACTGTTGTTGTCCGATAAGTATCCCGATCATGAGATCGTTCAGCACATTAATGAGGCTAAAATTTCTAACATAAGGTATCACAAACACCCAGTAGATGCCCTAGCCATCGGAAATGCTCCAGTAGGCTTAAAAACGATGATCGCGAGTTTTCATCATATGAGCCCAACCATGGCCCATCAAATTCTTCAGGCAGCAGAGCACAATAGGGAGCCACTCTTGATTTATGAATTGGCAGAGAACAATGTTCCTTTCCTGGTCTGGCTACTGCTGTTGCCGATCTCCTGGACCATCCTAATTCTGATGGCCCTATTTATGACCCCATTTAGTAGGCCACTAACGCTCACGCAAGTTGTTTTTACCTATATCATCCCCATTATTCCCATCGTCTACGCTTGGGATGGGCAAGCATCTATCATGCGCACGTATACCTTTGAGGACATCAAAACGTTAATTGGAACTCAAACTAGTGAAGATTACCATTGGGAGGTGAGTGAGGCAAGAAAAGAAAATGGTAAAAAGGCAGGCTACTATGTGTTAGGCTATCCAAGGAAAGATTAGAATGATAATTTATGATCCCTGAACAATTATTGAAAGAGCTGCTCCGAAATAACTTTCCAAAGCAGCTCTTTTTTTTGCTTTTCGCTTTCGCTAAAATTCCAGCATTTCCCGAATATCTTGCTCATCCTCTACCTTTCGATCTATTCGTTGGAGCTCAAAGTTATGACTACCTTTCTTCTGGTTAATACGCTTAAAGGCCTCCGGCTTGTAAATTGCAATTTGGTTGTCATCCGTTACAACCCAAAGCATATTTTCAGAATTCGCATCAAAGGGAACCGTGGCACCATCAGTAGCCAAAAACCGGAAAATGGTATTTTTCTTCTTGTCAACTAAATAGCCCGTTTTTTGATTAAACGCTTTACCCGTATTATCAGAAAAAGTAGCTTCTACTTCCTGATAATCAGGTGCAATCGGGCGATCACAATTCCAGATACCAAAGCTTTTAGCCTGGAAGCGATTGACTATCTTCCGCTGAAAGCGCGCATCTGCTGTTTGGTTATTTATCGAAGCAATAGCTGCATCGTAAGTTTCTTTAGCTGCTTTTCGTTCTGCTTGCATCGTCGCTTCCAGAGCAGTTCTTTGCTCTGCTAATCGTGCATTCCATGCTGCTAGTTCCTTTTCATAAGCAGCCAATTGGTCTTGGTGAAGCGCCATTGCTTGCTCGTACTCCGCACCCATCAGCACAGGCCTCACATGTAAGGGCACTTGCGTATCCTCGTGCATTAGCGTTAGCTTAAATTCATCATTCTGTAACGGCTCCAAGCTCGCGCTTTGCCACACCACTTCAAAAGCACGCTCATCATAAGCAGGGCTGGATGGGGCGATCTGCCAAATCACATCGCCATACTGTTCTTTTAGCTGTAGCAAGGCCTGCTGATTTCCTTGAAGCACACTTTCCAGAAAGTCCAATTCCAGCGTAGGATAGTTCTTATCATAGGCTTGAGGTGCTCTGGGCGCTTCTGGCTCAGCAGTCATCTCTTGTGTGCCTAGAGCCTCTTCAATACGCTGCTCAATTTGTGCAAGGGTAGATAAATAAGTTTGTTTTGCTTCATAGAGTGGGTCAGATTCTTCCAATACGGTCTCGTCCAATAATTGGATGCGGTCAATATCTTGGTACTCCCAATTTCGGGCTTCCGTGTCGAGCTTGTAGATGTTGTACTTTGGAGGAATATTGAGGTTAGGCACATTGATGGTTGCTACCAACTCTACATCGATGGATTTGCCAGGTGCCATACGCACTCGCTGTCCGTTTTGCTCCGCAAAAATCTCTACCATTCCTGCGGATTCCAAATTGTAGCGCACCCCAGCAGAGTCGTACGACATGGGTATTCCCGAAAGGAAAAAATCCACATAGTCGTGCATTTCACGATAGTGGATGGCGACTTCGCCTTCAATTAGCTTTCCATAGTCGTCCATGAAGGCTTCTGCTGGCACTACCAGGCGCGAACCAGTTTCGTATTCATACACGCCGCCTTGATTCGTGTTAACACTGTAGCTGGCAAAGGTCGGTTTGATTTGCTCCAAAGGTGGATTAACAAAGGCTTGCGCCTGGAAATAGGCGGCCTCGTCGACACTGCTGGCTGGGCTTTGCCCGATACCAATCACAATCAGTATAGCTGCAACCGCTGCTGCTATTGCTCCGCCCCAAAGGTATAATTGTCGAACCCGAGCTTTGGACTTGGGTGGTTGTTCTGCTTCGAACCGCTGCAAGAGGGCATCAAAATCCATATGTTTTTGGATGGACTCTTTGGAAGGTTCCTCCGGATTAAATTGTATGTTGTAGTTGTTACCCATTGTTAGACGTTTAATTCTGAAATACTCGAAACAGCCATGGTCATTGCGTGAGCTTTTTCTTCAATCTTTCCAGAATACGGTACGTTTTTACCTTAGCATTGCTTTCTGTAATACCGACGATGTCGGCAATTTCTTTAAAAGGTCGTTGTTCAAAAAAACGTAGTTCAATCAGTTGTAAATCTGCCTCTTTCAGTTGGTCTAGTGCCTGTAATAATTGTTCGCGCGACAATTCGTTTTGAGGTTCATTTACCTCATCCATCATGTCCGAAAAATCTTTTTCTTCGATGCTGACTACCCGATTTTTTTGGCTATTGCGAAAATGCTGCGCAACTTCGTTGCTTGCAATTCGATAGAGCCAAGCCGAAAAGGGCACCCCTTTGAACTCATATTTAGGTAGGCGTTGCATCGCTTTTAGGAAAACCTGGGAGCAAATATCTGCCGTCAGTGATTCATCAGCAGTGCGACGAAACACAAAGCGGAAGATGGGATCATAGTACCGATTGTACAGGGGGCGAAAGCGGGCAGGTTCGCGCTGAGCTGCTTGTATCTCCAGCCACTCTTCCTGCATATCTTCCGTAGAAACCGTCCTATTGGGTACGCTCATACGTACTTTTTTTACAAGGGTACGATTTATTTGCAAATTTGAAAACATTAAAAACCAGATTTTTCCCAAGATTAAAAAGAGCTCCCCGGGGACTCCTACCTAAGGAATATGATTTTGTTCTTTGGTCTTTCAAAGAATCACCAGCATAACGGCAGCTGTCGGGAAAGTAACAGTTATAAGATAAGAATTTTAAAACCAACCCGCCCCGCGCCCAACGGACCCACCCGCCCCGCGCCCCGCTCGCACCTGGCCCGCGCCCAACGGATTTGCAATCCGTGTGTAACCAACCCGCGCTTATCGGCCCCGCCTGCACCCGCGCTCCCACACCCGGCCCGCGCTTAACGGATTTGCAATCCGTGCGTAAACCAGCCCAACCCGTACTCAACAGGTTTGCAATCCCTACAGCACTTCATAACCAAAAAAATCCCCACTTTTACAGCCATAAAAATAAACTGACCCAACTATCCCGTGATGATTCGATATATACTCCTACTTTGCACGACCTGCTACATCACCCACACCACCCTACACGCCCAGCAAGACAGCATCCCCGACAAGCGGATCAACTTCTTCGCCGTACCCCTCGTTTTCCTCACCCCCGAAACCAGCTGGGGCTTTGGCGCAGCCAGTGTACTCAGCTTCAAGCTCCCCAGCCAAGCTGCTGAGCATCGCCCCTCCCAGCTCCAGCTCGGCGGCGCCTACACCCTTAACGACCAAATTTTGCTCTACTTACCTTTTCAATTTTTCGCTAAGCAGGATCGCTACAATATCTATGGAGAGCTCGGCTACTATCGCTACAACTATTTTTACTACGGCATTGGAAATGAGTTCGAATCGTATGATGGAGAGTTGTAGCGATAGTAGCCGAGCTCTCCATAAATATTGTAGCGATCCTGCTTAGCAAAAAATTGAAAAGGTAAGTAGAGCAAAATTTGGTCGTTGAGGGTGTAGGCGCCGCCGAGCTGGAGCTGGGAGGGGCGATGCTCAGCAGCTTGGCTGGGGAGCTTGAAGCTGAGTACACTGGCTGCGCCAAAGCCCCAGCT
>JBCCRH010000112.1:0-14416 GCA_039208045.1 Bacteroidota bacterium | reverse complement strand
TCAAACATATGTAATAAGATTTGCTAGGCTTGCTGTACACAAACTTTATTTCATTCTCGGTATAGGAATTTATGTTATCACTATTTTGAGCTAGCCGATTAATGCCTGAAAGTAAGCAGTCTTCTATAAAAGCAAGCTCTCCATTTGGATGATTATCACTGATATGGATTTGGATATGAAACTCTTCGCTTTTATCAATCCTTTTATCATAGATATTTGTAAACCAGTCGATCTTCCTACCTACTTGCGTAGGTAAACCATTGGATTTTGCATTTAACAAATTACTTTTTAACCCAACAATTATTCCGGCTCCTGGCTGAAGATGAGCAAACTGCAAACTAGGATTTACCATATTCTTCACTTTTTCTAGTGATTCTTCGAAAACTTGAAAAAAATCCTTTGTTGATTTATGAATTGGGATATTAATAGCCTGGCCGTTGATGTGTAGTTTATATAGGTATTCATCACCAACAATCTCAAGCTTTTTATCAGATTTAATATCCTGTTCTGGGAACAAGGATTTGATTGCACTTTCAAATACACTTGGAAAATCTTCGATTTCACTAATATAGCAGGGGTCAACATGGCAAGTTTTTATGTCAAATTTCTCTAGCAATACAGGTATTTGGCTAGACATAGAGTTGAATAATTCTTGATACGTCATTTTTAGGAAGTAAGATTTTAGTTGCTCTATTAGAATATTAGTCCCAAGCTAGATGGTGCCGTGTTTGAGTTCTTGCAAAACAACAAGTGAGGACAAGCCATCATGAATGGTGCATAGCACAGAGTATTAAATAAACTACAGCGGATTGCAAATCCGCTGGGCGCGTGCTAGGCTTTTTTTCCGTAAAGCTAGGCCCGTGCTCAGTGGATTTGTAATCCGCGTGGCCCTAATGAGGTCTATGCCATCACGAATGGTGCACCCAATAGGTACCAACAAAGATGATCACTGTCACAATGATACCAAACATGAAAATATTGTAGCAGACCCGCAGCTGATTGTACTTAGTGCCTAGGGAGCTGCCTAGGAAGTACAAATCTCGCATGATAGATTCATCGAGGTGGCTGTCGTCAGCGATGACTCTTTGCAGGCCATCTTTATAAGATTTAAAATCCATTTGATAGAAATTGCCGAAAAAGAACAGGTTGGAGCGGCCCTCAGCAATTTGCTGCTCATCGGTATAGCCTGTCATTTGTATGGGGCGGGTAGCTAAGGTGGCAAAGACCATGGAGGCCATGCAGGTGATGGCCAGGGTGATCATTGGAAAAAGTAAATAGGGATTGGTAGAGATATAACTGGCAGCAAATGGCATAGCAATAGTGATAATCAGGGCATTTACACTAAGCATGATATTGGCTTTATTATCTGCCAAATTACTCAGATCGATATGGTTCCGCAGGGATGTCTTAAACATTACTTGTGCGGTCTTATTGCCATTTAGACTTAGATCTTCTGCTTCTTTTTTCTTCTTTTTCGCCATCGCCTTCATTGCTTTTTTATTTTTCTTTTGATTGTCGTTGAAGAGCTTTTTTGCTGCTTTGGTGCGGTACTCGTGCTGCTCCAAAAATCGATGATTGAGTAAGTACCATTCTTCGTCTTCATAATTGTTCCCCAGTACTTTTTCCCACTCGTTTCGGAGTTTCTGTAAGTTTTTGGGATAATTGGTGTTTCCTAAGTTCCCTAAGTCCGCATCTATAATAATGCGTTCCATCAAGTTGGTAGGCTCTCGGTCGTTGCGGGTAGCATCAATGCAGGCTAGTACTTGGGCCCGGTATTCGATGGGATAATCCTGCTCTTGCAAGAACTTCTTGGCAATGAAAATACTTTCCGTTTCGTGATCTTTATACCTATTAATAAAGCCCGTATCATGAAAAAGGGCAGCTAGCTCTAATATTTCCAAATCTTGCTGATCCAATTCCAGCATCCGCCCCAGTTTCAAACAATTATCACGTACACTAATGGTGTGCTCTAAGTTATGATAGGTATAATTAGGCCCTAGTTTTTCAGTCAGTAAGGATTCTACAAAGGTCTGTGCTTGTTGAGTGATCTGCATTACTTTTTGATAAATAGATTTTGGCTTAACAACAGAGTGAAGTTATCACTTTTTTACCTATGAGTAGTAACACTCCCAATGGGGATACAAGTTTGATGAAGACAAACCAATTTCAGTCAAAATAACAAGCAACCTTTTTTTGCTTTTTAGTATATTTTTCATAATTTCATTTCAATCAACATTGCAAAACAAAAATAAAATTTTAAATCAAGCGACTAGCCCAAGCCGGATCAGCATTACTACAACTACGCTAGTCTAACCCTCAACGCAGTAAGTCGATTTGTGCAAATCAATATTGCCCTTGTTGTACGACAAGTGGCCTGTAACTCTATTTTCTAATCTATCAAACCACTATCGTTATGAGCTTTGACACAAAAAACATTAGGAATGTCGTCTTATTGGGGCATTCCGGCTCCGGGAAAACCACCCTAGCCGAGACCATGCTATTCGAAGCAGGAGAACTCAAACGAATTGGCACTATTGCAGAGGGTAACACCGCTTCTGATTATACCAATATCGAACAGGAGCGTGGTAATTCCATCTTCAGTACCCTGCTGCATGCCAATTGGAAAGATTCAAAGATTAATATTCTGGACACTCCTGGATTGGATGATTTTGTTGGAGAGATCATTGGTGCGATGAAAGTGGCAGATACCGCAGTGATGGTTTTGAATGCCAAGAGTGGGGTGGAAGTAGGAACAGAACTACAATGGGAATATATCGAACGATTCAAGACGCCTGCTATGTTTGTGATCAATCATCTCGATCACGAAAAAGCAGATTATGAAAATGCTCTTTCTGAAGCACAAAAATATTTTGGCAACAAAGTCATTCCAGTACAATACCCTCTAAATCAAGGCGATGGATTTAATACCATTGTGGATGCGCTGCGCATGACCCTCTATGTATTTCCACCTGACGGAAGTAAACCAGAAAAACAGCCTATTCCCGACTCTGAAATGGAGCGAGCGCAAGAAATGCACCAAGCATTAGTGGAAGCGGCAGCGGAGAATGATGAAGAGTTGATGGAACGCTTTTTTGACGAAGGTACCTTGACGGAAGAAGAACTAGCAGCGGGCCTCCGTATTGGCATTGCAGAGCAAGGCGTTTATCCTGTTTTCTGTTGTGCAGCTGGGCACAATATGGGTAGCGGTCGCGTAATGGGTTTTATCAATGATGTCTGCCCTTCTCCAGCAGATCGCCCTGCGGCAGAACTGGTTTCTGGCGAAACGCTTGCCTGTGATAGCAGTGATGCTACTTCCCTATTTATTTTCAAGACGATCTCTGAGCCTAGAGTTGGAAATGTCTCTTATTTTAAAGTTTACTCCGGCGTACTGAAAGCAGGAGATGAACTGGTAAACACGAAAAACCGATCGGTAGAGCGCCTCAGCCAACCATTTATTGCCAATGGCAAAACTAGATCAGGTATCGGGGAGCTTCGAGCGGGCGATATAGGGGTGATCGTCAAGCTTAAAGATTCACACACCAATAATACCCTCAACACGAAAGGTACCGATCGCCAAATCGAGCCAATACAATTCCCCTCTCATCGCGTTCACGAAGCAATAGTACCTCCCAACAAGAATGATATGGAAAAGCTGATGAAAGCACTACATGTTCTTGAAGGGGAAGACCTTACGCTCAAAGTAGAGCAGAACGCCACCCTCAAGCAGACTATCCTACACGGCCAAGGGCAGCTCCACCTGGACTTAATCAAATATCGAATCGAAAAGGTAAATAACCTTCAAATGGAGTTTACCCGCCCGCGCATTCCCTACCGCGAAACGATTACGAGAGCTGCTAATACCGAATACCGCCACAAGAAGCAAACAGGCGGTGCTGGCCAGTTTGGAGAAGTGCATATGCGCATAGAACCTTATTATGAAGACATGCCTGACCCTAGTGACCTAACGGTTCGTAAAAAAGAGTGGGATACACTAGAATGGGGAGGCAAGTTGGCCCTTTACTGGTGTATTGTTGGTGGTTCGATTGATGCAAAGTACTCCAATGCGATCAAAAAAGGCATTATGCAAAAGATGAAAGAAGGCCCCCTAACGGGTTCTTATTGTCAAGATGTCCGCGTTTGTATCTACGATGGTAAAATGCATGCGGTTGACTCCAATGATAATGCCTTTATGATTGCTGCTGCTAATGCCTTTAAGAATGCTTTTGTAGAAGCAGGCCCGCAGATTATGGAGCCCATCTACGAGCTAGAAATCTTATGCACTGATGATGCAATGGGTGATATTATGGGTGATTTGCAGACGCGAAGAGCCATCATTCAGGGCATGGAGCCCGTCGGTAAAAAGCAAAAAATCACTGCCAAGATACCCTTGGCAGAGACCTATCACTACTCGGCTTCGCTCCGCTCGCTATCGCAAGGCCGTGCAAAATTTGATTTGAAGTTTTCGGAGTTCCAGTCAGTACCGCATCATGTGCAGGAAGAGTTGATTTCGGCGCATCGGTCGGAGTTGGCAGAGGCGTAGGGTAAGCAGATTAAGCATTGCAAACATAAGGGAGGTGCTCACCAATGGTGTAGCACCTCTTTGTATATTCTATACCTATTGCTTTTTGATTGTTTTTATACGTAAATTACGGGTATGAGTAATAAAGCGAGCTTTTGGTCTATCATCAATGCATTAGATTGGTCGAACGAGGGCAAAGATGAGCAGGTACTTGATCCGGCTGTACAACTTTTATCTAATCATACTGAGTCCTTTATCTTAAACTTCTTTGATTGGTTCTCGGAACAGTTGTATAAGCTAGATGGCCCAAAGTATGCAGATGCCTTTTCATCAGGGAAAAACTTTTCTGCTGATCTTTTTCTTTATGCTAGGTGTGCCGTGCTAGCTAATGGGAAAGATTATTACGAGCGCATATTCGCTATGCCCAATCTATTTCCTACGGACCTTTTCTTCGAAGCACTTTTGAATTTGCCTTTCCAAGCTTATGAATTAAAAATGGGCCAACCATTGCAACAGCGGCCTAAATTCATCTATGAAACGGGTTTCAATGTTTCTAATTGGGGAGAACGAGCGGTACAATTATTTTCGGTATGAATAAATTTGAGTGGGATCAAGCCAAAAATGAACGTAACAAGGTCAAACACAAAATATCCTTCGAAACTGCAAAGCACGTATTCGAGGATGAGAATAGACTACAGTATGCGGTTGAGAGGAATGGAGAAAGGAGGTACATCACAATAGGAAAAGTCCTAAAAGTGATTATTACTGTTGTTTACACTATAAGAAATTTTGCTTTTAGGCTAATTTCTGCACGGGCATCTAGAAAGGACGAACGCGAGCGCTACATTAGTAATAGTTTGATTAAGCAAGACGATGAGTATGATCAAAAATAAAGTCACATTAGCTGAAGCTTTGAAGCTCCTACAGCAAGGCAAGTTGAATGAAGATTATGAGATTCAGTATCTAGCTTCTGACAAAGTAGAGGCTACAGATGCTCTCAAACTTGGTGTTCTTGGATTGGATATACCTGAAGAAAAAATTTATTACGATGACGCTCAAGTAACAGATGACGATGATTTTGAGGGAGACTGGATGCAGATAGATTCAGATATTGAAGACTATAAGAAACATCTCGTAGTTAATTTAAAAATAGATCAGGAGGTCGAAAAGTGGCTATCCTCTTCAGAAATTGATATGGATGCCTTAGTAAGTGAGTTAATCACTGGTTTCTATCGTTCATCAAAAGCAATCGAACGTTAATACTAAAAAACCATGAACGCCTCCAATAGAATTCCCGTAGTCATCCTCAATGGATTCCTTGGTTCGGGTAAAACAACCCTTTTTAGAAATCTGCTCGCCCAAGCTAGCAAGAAAGATTTACCCGTATGTGTAGTAGTTAACGATATGAGCGAACTGGATGTCGATGGAGAATTGATCGGCAATACGGACATTGTTGAAAACAACAACCTTATCTTTCAATCTATCCACTCCTGTGTGCTAAGTAGTAAGAAAGGTATTGAAAAATTGGACGATGCGCTTAAGCAACTTCTATCTAGTCAGCAGCCCGATCTAATCATTATTGAAACATCGGGAAGTTGCCATCCCATGCCATTAATTGAGTTTTTCAAATCCCAAGCTCACCTTAAGCTCACTGGCGTACTAGCTCTTGTTGATAGTTTGATGCTCGCCCATGACTACAATTACGGTCAGCAACTTATCCCGCTGATGCGGCATAATTTGGAGCACCAAAAGCGCGACATGATAAATCTACTCGTGGAACAAATCATGTTTTGTAGTCATCTACTCTTGACTAAAGCAGATCGAATTAAAAAAGATAAACTCCCCGCAATCGCTAATTTTATTCAACCAATTAACCCGTTCGTTTCTATCTTTTCGGTGCTCTTTGGCCAACTATCCATAGACCAAATATTAGAGATGCCCGAGTATGACTTTCATCGAATAGCCCAGCTGGTTGACGAACTAAAACCAGTACTAGAAGCAGAGGCTCATGGCGATCGTCCTTACAATATGGCCACAAGGGTAATCAGAGATGATCGCCCTTTTCACCCCCAACGGTTATGGAAGGTATGCCATCAGTACCTCGATCAGGGTATTTATCGAAGTAAAGGTTTTTTTTGGCTCTCTAGCCGCGATAAAATATCCTTGCTCTGGAACCAGGCCGCAGGAAGTATTAATCTAGAGCTAATCGGATACTGGCGCTCGGGCATCCTGGAGGAAGAAGATAATGGCCTCAATGAAATGGAAATCACCATGCTAAAAGAGATGCTCGCCAAAGAAACTGGCCGCTTCGGTGACCGTCATTGCCACCTCACCGTAATTGGAGACAAAGCCCAGGTTGATCGGTTTACCGAGGCCCTTAGGGCTTGTTTTCTTACAGAAGACGAAATCGAATATTGGCAAAGTGGCGGCACCTTCCCTGATCCCTGGCCTAAAAATATGGTGAAGATACTGGATTAGCTTTACATCTATGTTCTACCTTGCTGCAGTATACGCCGCGCCCCTACCCGACTACTCCAATACTCCACCCTCACCCCCTGCTGCTTCAGCTGATACGCCAACCACTCCACTCCCTGCTTGTGCTTCGCATGCGCATGCCACTTTTGCTGACCATATTCTGGATGATAGATCGAATCAAAATGCACTTTCCCATTGGCGAAAAGCCGATAATCTACCCCTATAAGCTTGATCGTTCGGGCGCCCATGTAGGCAGCTAGGTGGATGGCAGAATGCAGCGTGGTGGACCAATTGAAAATGTCAGCTTGCTGATCTAGGGAGACGTGCTTCATTTGAATATTTTTCAAATAGGGGTTTTGTAGTGGATAGACATAACTAGAAGGAGGATTTACCGGAATTCGATTGGCGCGTGGGGGTGGTTTAACGCCTTTGCGCCACTGCCAAACGAGTGTTTCGGGTAGAATCAATTGCTTAGGGTCTACTACTTTTCGGAGTACTTCGTAGACTTCTACCACGTGGACAAAGTGGTAGTCCATGTAGGGCATGTGCTCGAAGGCAAAATTAATACCAAAACAAAGTTTGTCTTTATATAAAGCAGGGTCTACTTTTAGGAGGGAGGGGCCTGTACCGAAAATGTAGATTTCTTGCCCTGCATATTTTTGGTAGAGCTGCTGGATGGATCGTTCTGCGGGGATGCCTTCGGGGTGTTTGTAGTCCGGGCGCTTCCGTTTGTTGCGCACAGATACTAAGGGCTTTTTGCGTAAGCTAGTACCTCGCTGGCCCATTTTCACCCCAGTGAATGGCGCTCGTTCGGTAGGAATAGGGCTTTTCGCTTTCGCTAAAATGTGCCCATATAGGGCAATATCAAAGTAGGCTTTTAGATAGTGTAGCACCAAGTATCTCGGATCCCAGTGCTGCTCCATCCAAGCACGTGCCCGGATGCTAAAGGCATGGTGCTCCCCTGGATGATCGATATAGAAGCACAGCTTTTCAAATAGATTAGTGGGTGTAATGGGCACAAAAGGGAGATCGGTCTGCCCTGTTAGTGCTTCCATCTGTGTCTTGGTGGAAGCGTTTGCTCGGTTGAGTACAATAGTGCCTGCTGCACAAGCCTCTAAGGATACCAAGCTGTAACTTCCTGCTGCACCTAAATCGATACAGATATGGGCCAGCTGCATTTTGCGTAAGCGTTCCTCTTGCTGTAGCTCATTCCCAATCACCAACTGCACCATTTGTCCATACTTCGTCTCAACCTGTCTTAGACTTTCCAGAAAATGTGGCATATCCGTTACTTGCTGATCAGTAGGCCAGCATACCATAATGTTCACTCGATCAATAGACTTCGCCACTGGCCGATGTTGATCATCCCAAATATCGATTAAGTAGGGAAGCGCAGGGGCATCGGATGAAGATGCACTAGGCGAATAGGTTTGTAAAAGTGCATTTTGGGGGGTGGGACTAAGTGGAGCAATGCCTTGATGATGGTGTAAGACATCAGCCCATTGTAGCTGTCGATTCTTTGTTGCTGCAGCTGAATGATCGCTTAGGTTATAGCTCAAGCAATTGGTGTAGCGATGCAAGACCTTATGAGTGTATGCAGAAGCGATAGCCTGCCTACCTGAATCTGAACTAAGATGGGTGATTTTTAATGGCAGAATGGTTCGCCAATCGCGTTTTTCGAAATGTGTTAATTTACTTTTGGGATTGCAGTTATACACCCCTGTGCGCCGGCAGTAGCGCTGAATTTGAATCGCACAAGATTGCAGCTTTTGCTGAATATTATAGTTTTCGCCTCGCTTCGCTCGATCAAAGTCGGTAAACTGATCGTACCACTTATCGCGATTGGGGTCTAGCGCGTACATATCGATTCCAAAAAGGAGAATGATCTTTTTCGGGAAAAACCGCTGTAATAATTGCAGTGCCCAAACGACGGTATAATTGCCCTTCAGCTGATCTTGCCGAGGGCTAAACCAATAGTCGACCTGGGAAACAAAGCTCTTCTGCACCTTGCGGTGCTGGGCCAGAAACAGGGTTTCTTTGGGATGGGTGCGATAAAACTCTTCCAGAAATTCTGATACTTTCAGATCAGACCACATATTCAAGTGCCCCTTAAAGCGCAGCGGCCCATAATTAATAGTAATGACAAAAGCTCGTGACTTAATAAAATCAAAAGCCTGAGGGCTAATATCCTGAATGGAATTTCCAGAGCCCATAAGGACAATATACGGTTGCTCAATAGCAAGCGCACGGAAGTGGCGAGCAGTAGGTATAGGCATAGGTGTTTAGTAAATTCAAGTTTAAATTAATTTTTTTCTTCCACAAAACCAACTAGTAAATAGGCTGCTGGCTCAGGTATATTAAAAATATTTACTATTTTTAATCAGACACTTAAAACCTACCACATGATTGGTTCTGCTTTGGATTATGTAGCCAAACAGATGGATACGTATATAAAAACCCGCCTTCGCCTGAATCCTTCAGCGCAGAAAGTGATATTCACGCCCATTATGGATCTAGATGGTTCGTTGGCGATCCAGCAAGAAAATGTGCTGGTATTCAGCTTAGTAAGCCTTCAGCAAGACCCCATTGCTACACGCAGCCGACCGCACGATCACCGACATGCTCACAACGTACATATTGCCAAACCACCTCCTGTACACATTAATATGTATGTGTTATTGGGTGCGTACTTCAAGCCAGCACAAGTCAAGGAAGGCATAGATATGCTATCGATGGGTATACGCTTTTTTCAAGGGCGCCCACTGTGGACGCCACAAAACGCCCCTGGCTTGCCCACTGATATTGACCGGCTGACCTTCGAACTAGAATCACTGGACTTTCACCAGCAGAGTCATCTTTGGGGAGCTATCGGAGCCAAATATTTTCCATCCGCCGTATATAAAATGCGGATGCTTATCCTTGACGATGAAACAATCGATGCAATTATTCCAACTATAGAAAAAACAAGCGGACAAGCTTCCTAAAACTAAAACTATGCTCAATACCATTCACAAGTTCTTTACGCTAACATTCAAGCATGATTATTTTGGCGATCAGTCACCCAACTCAACATTTGAACTGGGTGCTAATTTGCCTGCTCAACAGCGAGTCATGCAGCGATTAGTGGGTGAAGAAACGTTTTTCTTCCAAATGGATGCCCACTCCGCCAAAAGTATTAAGCGGGTAGTAGTGCCTATCCAAATTAATGATACTGATTTTTTCAACTACACACAGCTTGAAACGAAGCCACCAACCAATAGTAATGCGAAATTCCATACTCGGTATTTCAATAGTAGCACAGCAGTTGATGGGGTGCTGCATGCCGCAGGGGCTATACAGCTTCCGGTTGTTGGCTTCCAATTCGCATATCCTTTATCGGCAGAGCAATCCAAGGAGTTAACTTCTATTACGCTGAGTTCTTTGGGCGATCCAAGCTTACAAGGGTCATTGTCGCTTTCGCAAAAAAACGCAAATGCCGTCTTGATTGATGTTTCTGCTTTTGGCCCTGGTGGGTATCGTATAGACCTCACTTTTGAGCGCTTGGCGGCTAGTTCTTATGCTTTTTTTGCTTCGGATACCTTGGCATTTAAGCCAGTTCCGATGGTTTTTGAGTGGCATCAGGTGGCGGAGCAAATTGCTCCCAATTATCAGTTAAGTTTTGCAGCCAGGCCGGTGTATTGGCGCTATCTTTTTATTGGCCTTTCGGCAAATGACCAAGCAAAAAGCACCATTCCGTCAGTAACGATTAATGGAGAGCAAGTAGCCTTTATTCCTGAAAAAGAACAGGTAGCACTCCCCAATGGACAAACTGCTTTTGCCTATCATTCCGAACGCCCTATACCACTTTACTATCGACCCAACTTTAAGGTGCAACTACAGGCACCATTTACGGAAACGCCTATTCAACTCCCCACTCCCCAAGCGCGCATTTTACAGAGCTTGCATCCCCCTATTGTACCAACAGAAGATTTTTGTGCAGACACTTATGTATACCTATAAACCCAATAACAATGGCTTACTACGAAATTGCCTACTCTTTACAATGCCACTTAGATTGGCTCAAAGCCGTACTCGATCTGCGTATTGCGCAGTATTTTGAAAATAAGCGCCCCTTTGTAGCGCCTCGACCTCCCGTCTTGGCCCCTATCACGCCACTGGATCAACTGATGGATCGTTGCCGAATGAATTGGCATGAAAAAGCGATTTTACTGCTAGCGCTGGTACCGCACATCAAGCCCCAGCTCCTCGATATTTTCTTTACTGACAACCCCAATATCAACCGAGGTTTTACTGAATTTGGGGGCATCAAAGGGAAGCGCCACAATGGCTTTTTGCCGACAGGCGAAACCGCTGTGTTCATCTTGGCAGGGCAAGAGTTGGAGGAACGCTTGGAAGTGATGCATATTTTCCGATCTGAGCATTTTCTATTTAAGCAACAAATTTTGGAAATGCCCAGTGAGGAACCCCACGAGCCTGTTTTGAGTATCCCATTAGTCATTGCTACCCCTTACCTCCACTCCATCCTTTGGGGCACCGAATATCGCCCCAATTTTGGCCCCGGCTTTCCCGCAAAGTTAGTGGAAACCACCCTCTCCTGGAGCGATCTCATCTTGCCTAACTACGTCATGGCCCAGATCGAGGAAATCAAACATTGGGTCGCGCACGAAGTGCTTATCCAGGAAGAATGGCAATTACGTAAGTGGATCAAACCCGGCTACCGCTGCTTATTTTTTGGCCCACCAGGTACCGGAAAGACCCTTACCGCATCGCTCATCGGCAAAGAGCTGGATCGCCCAGTCTACCGCATCGATCTATCGATGGTCGTCTCCAAATACATTGGAGAAACCGAGAAAAACTTAGCCCGCGTTTTCGACCAAGCAGAACAGCATCATTGGATACTCTTCTTCGATGAAGCGGATGCCCTTTTTGGCAAACGAACCCAGACCAAATCTTCGCACGACCGCTACGCCAATCAGGAGGTTTCTTACCTACTCCAACGGATAGAAGACTATCCAGGCCTAGTCATCTTAGCCTCCAACTTTAAGGGCAACCTCGATGAAGCATTCATCCGTAGATTCCAGTCGATGATCCACTTCCCAGTGCCTAGCGCCATGCAGCGCTACAAGCTTTGGGAGCAGGCACTGGGGCAGTCCTTGGAGCTGTCCAGTGAAATTGATTTAGAGCGTCTAGCAGAAGAGTACGAGGTGACAGGCGGAGAAATTATTAATATCTTACGCACCGCTGCCATCCATGCCGCTAGTAGGAATACGCGGCGGATTGAGCTGGATATTTTGGTGGAAGCCATTAAGAAAGAGTTTAGTAAGAGTGGGAAGGTGATGCAGGTGATATAGTTTGGGGTACTGCCGACACCATGGAGCTTTGGCGATTATTCATCAGAAATGTTTTCTCAAGTGGTGCATTCCCTGTTTCTTCTATTTTCTTCATTATTTAATCACTTCCAATTATGAAAAAACGTGTGCTGATCACTGGGGCATCTGGTATGGTAGGTAAACTGATCCTAGATCAATGCTTGGCTTCGCCCGAAGTAGTAGCTATAGTATCCCTTGTTCGCAAAGAGTCCGCCCTAAGCCATCCAAAATTGAAAGAAGTAGTGGTGGCTGATTTTAAAGACTACACCCCACTTATAGATCATTTTGAGCGTATAGATGCTGCATTCTTTTGCATTGGAGTATACACAGGCCAGGTTTCACCGTCTTTGTTTAAAGAGATTACTGTTGACTATGCCGTAGAATTTGCTACGGTGTTGAAAGACAAAAGTCCAGCTGCTACTATGTGCTTATTAAGCGGAGCAGGTGCGGATAGAACAGAGCAAAGTAGAATGGCCTTTGCCAAATACAAAGGCATAGCGGAAAACGGTATTTCTCGTTTAGGCCTTCAGTTCTATGCTTTTCGACCTGGATATATCTACCCAGTTACTCCGCGAAAAGAGCCAAGCCTTATGTATCGCATAGTGCGTTGGCTCTACCCTATTCTCAAGCGCTTGAGTCCCAATAGCAGCATCACATCCGAACAGCTGGCACAGGCTATGTTCAACGTAGGTTTGCATGGAGCGGACGAAGAAATACTAGAAAACAAGGCTATTCTGGGATATGTCAATTCAATTTCAACAAATACGATTTAACTCGAAACGAAATGAAATTTCACAGAGTCCTTTACGCGGATGTTGAAATTGATGTAGACGACGCGTTAACAAGTACTTCGCTTTAACACTTGGTACTCCCCTTTCGCTTTGAATGCTCGAACGGACATTCCCGTATATTTTTTAAAGGTCTTCGATAAATGGCTTACGTCTGTGAAACTTAATTCTTCAGCAATTTCGGTAAGGGTATAATTAGAATTGAGTAATCGAATCTCTACGCGTTTTAATTTAGCTTTGATGATGTACTCCCTCAGGGACATCTTCACTTTTTTTCGGAAAAACTCACTCAGGTAGGTAGGTGATAGCAAAAAAGTTTGAGCTAATTGTTCTACTCTTAGCAGCTCAGACTCCGTAAGGTGCTCATTGATGTAGGCGAGCAATTTGGTAATTCTATCATCTTTATCCGTCGCAATAGCTACTTCGTAGGCCAGGCTCTGCTTGATGTTTCGTACCAGTATTTCAAGGATACTGACCATAATACTTTTTATCAAAGCAGTAGAGCTCATCTGAAAATTGCTATTTTCTTTTAAGATTAACTCTATTAAGGTAAAGATGTGCTGCCGGTCCAGCTCATTGTGGATAATATCGCCGGGAAGCTGATTATAATTCGATAAGATATAGGAAGCTTCTTTAAACCACTTTGATTGGCAACTACCACTATCAGGACTAAAAAAATTAGAGGTGAATTTGAGAAATACGAATGTAGTGGGCTCTTCCACTTGAAAGGAATGACATTTTAAAGGTGGAAGTAAAAACATACTCCCTTTATCATAGCTATCCTCATTGTAATTGATACATTGATTGCCCTGCCCTTCTTTTATCACAATAAACTCGAAAAAGTTATTTTTAACCGGCCTTTGCCGCCACTCTTGCAATCGAATTTCTTGTATTTCAAAAGGTTTATATGCCTGTACTACTTGCATTTCTAGCTTTTTTGAATCAAAAATAAGATATATTACGTCTTATTCAAATTTAAAAACCTTCAAAAATACAATACTATCCTTTCTAACTACTCAAAAAGTATCGAAAAGTGGCTCCATCTTTGCACTGCTATTGATTTCAAAAACAAATACAATCAAATTATGGCTTATTATTCCATTTTGGAGGTGACCCCAATAACAGATGAGTGGATTCCAGATTATTTACCGACTGCCAATCAATTGGTAGCCAAACATGGCGGCAAATACCTCGCTCGAACTCAAACACATGAACAACTAGAAGGCAGTGAAAAAAAGGCAGCTTTACGTATTATTATCGAGTGG
>JBCCRH010000111.1:0-14450 GCA_039208045.1 Bacteroidota bacterium | reverse complement strand
GGCTCGGAAGTCGACATAGTTGCTAGCAGGTACACGAAAAGCAGGCATTACAGCTTTGCGGTGTAAAACCAATTGATTGGCTTGTGTTTCAATCTTTAGCTGATACGTGCCAAAGGAAGACTCTATATTCAAATCCTTATCTGGAACGCTTTCTACTTGATAGCCTTCGGGCAGTTCAATACGGATGGTATCATCTACGGTATAGCCTGTTTTTCGGATGATATCTAGCGTTCGATCGTTATCTTCTTTGGGAACATATCCAATATCATTGAGCTGATTGAGAGGAACGAACAAGCGCTTTCCGGCTTTAGTCGCATAGCGATTTACCGTGAGGTCGTATTGAACGGTAGCAGAAGGTAGTGCTTCAGAAGCGGTAATTTCAAGCATATTGATTTTTGGAGAATTGCAATCGATTGTTTTTAGGAACCACTTTTCTTTTTGCGTAGCATCATCATAAAAGGCGAGCCAGCGTTGCCGGTCGTGGTAGGCCCCAGTTTCTGTGGCCTTTCCCTTGATGGAGGCACTGCCTTTTTCATCCAATGTGATAGTCACCTGATGAGACTCCACATTTTGGCTGGCATCATACACAGGAGTACGAACGAGCTTCCCTCCCTCTTTGGTGAGCATAAGTGCATTCCGATCAGAGTTGCTCCGGCCAATGTAGTTCACAGGGTGTGCGCTGCTGGTACATTCTAGCCAGATGTCTTCCGAGGGAACATTCAGGATGACATGGTTGAACTTATTGGTAGCAAAATCCTCCGTCACGTCATAATATATATTTCCGTTTTGAATCAACACTGGATAAGACTCCACACCAGCCTCCGATAGCATGCCCTTCATAAAATTGGTGAGTGCTTTGCAATCTCCATATTTATTATTGTACACATAGTCTGCGTCAAAAGGCTGATAACCACCAATACCTAGCTGAACACTTACATAGCGCATGTTTTCTTGCAAATAGCTGTAGAGCACTTCAATTTTGGATGGAGTGTCGGTAAGGTGATCCGTTAGTTCGTGCACTTTGGCAGCCATTTCAGGGGGTAGCTGATCTCGACCTTCAAATAAACGATAGATAAAATCTCCAAAGCTGTTCCAATCGGCCATACTACCGGAATAGTCATCAAATTGGAAGCGGTCAGGAGAGATCAATAGTTTTGGCAGTACTTCGTACCTCGGGGGGCCATATATACTACTGCCCAAGGCAGGAAGATCACTTACTGACCAGGTAAATTGTATGTATTTACTATGATCAGTCGTTTCAGGTTCTATATCAATATTTAATGCTTTGTAGTGCAGCTGTAGTCCAGTAGGGACTCTCACGAGGTACTTACTTTTGGCAATAGATGTGCGGTAGCCTTGGATATGCCATTCTGGGTAATCGAAGAAAAAGCTACCTTCTAGGGTCTGCTCATATTCTATGGCTAAGGTAAATGGGTAGGAGCTATGAGCAACTTCGAGGCTTTTTACTCGATTATCGGCATAGATAGTATGTGAGCCCACCGCACTAAAGTCCTTGATTTCGTCTTTATCGATTTTGCGGACAAACTGACCTAGTGCATTGTACAGCTTGACGGAAATGGATTTCACTTTGGATTGATCATCATAATATAGCCTAACCATATTCTGATTACTCTCTTCATTGAGTATCGTAACGATCTCTCGTACTTGTAGCTTACCCTTTCGTTCGTTTTTTACTTCAAAAAGCGTGGTAGATTCGCGGACTACCGCATTGGCGTTTTCCAGCAGTGCTGGCGGTATCATTAGACTACTCCACTCGGGATGATCTTGGGCAGAAAGGCTGACGGAGAAAAGTAGCAGTAGGAAGAGTGCGTTTTTCATATACATATTTATTGGGATTTACAGGGTGGTGCTATGTTTTCTGCTTGAGTACAATGGGCTCTTCTTGCTTTTCTAGCACCATATTAAAGAAGTTTTTTAAGCCAGTATACTCCTCTGGTTCAAATTTAAGCTTTTCAATTTTTAGCTTGGAAATGATCTGTACATTCTTACCGATTTGCTTGGCACTAAGGGTGTACGTAATGCCCCTATCTTCTGTAGCAAGGTTCATCGGCTCGGGCATACCGTCAATCGCATATCCTTCTGGGATCTCCACTGTAAGGACTACCTGATGCTGCATGCCGTGTGCAATGTCTACAGGATAGGTGCGCTCTTCTAGTTTGAAGGGATTTTCCGTAAAGGCAGGTAGAATATCTGGCGTTAAATAAATAAAATCGCCGACACTTTCCGCCCCTCCTGGAATAGTACACTCCATGGAAGTACTGACGGCTTTGTAGATGTTTTCTCTATTTTTAAAGCTAATATTCTCAATATTTACTTCTGGATAGCGTTCTATTAATTCTTCTTTTAAGAAGCCGCCTTCTGGATCATCGTCGATTTTACCGCGTGCCCAAACACCATTATATCCATCATATAGCTGTTGTATTTTACCCGTAAGGGTGCCTTCCTCATCCAGTTGGAGTTTTGCAGAAACAACTTGTTTGGCCCCTGGTGTTTGCAAGGTTACCCATTGCTGGGTGGCGGGGTCTGCCAGCCATGCTTGTCCATTATTGCAGGCCTCCCGCATAAAGCCAATGGCACGGAAAGGGCTCCCCAAATCCATCACCATCATCTCATTATTAATATTTGCTAAGACTGCCACATGATTAAACTGCGACATGATGGGATACAAGGGCTGCATTTTACCATGTCCCCGCGTACTAAGCAGTAGTGGGTAGGCTTCAATATTCCAGTGTTTCAGCAATGCCAGTAGCATCAGATTGAGGGAAGCGCTATTCCCTTTTTTCAGCTCGTAGCAATCTTTTAACTGATCATTCGCTAAGAAGCTGTAAGAACCACTCCACTCCATTTCATTGGCTAGGGTCGTATAGATGATGGTTGCCTTTTCTGCCTGATTATTCCCTGCTTCGACTTTGTCTTCTAGCGCTTTTACAATGCTCTTGTAGTTTTTCTTCTTCAAGAACTGCTCTCCAAAGAAAGGGTGTTCATATAGCTCTTTTGCGACAGCTGGCCACGTAGATAGTACCTGCTCGACAGCTGAATAGGGATAGTGAATGGTAGCTAATTGCCATTGGGCTTTCGCCAAATAGTCATCCATAGTGGTAATGAAGCGCTCTTCTTTAAGGGCAGGAACATCGAGCATTGCATAGCGATGATAGTTGACAATTGCACTAATATTCTCAAAGCCTTGCCGCTTGCGTTGACCGGTTGACGTATAGCCGACGCCGGGGATGGTGATATATTTGTTACGCCGTTCACTTTCGTTGACGTCCATAGCACGTCCTTGCGTGATCATCACATAGTTGTACCACTCGGGGATAGCTGTTCGTATTTCGCTGTGGCGAACCGGGATTTCTTCTTGAAAATACCATTCTTCCAGGCTCACTAAGTACCCAGATATTTTTTCATAGGTATACTCGATAATGGCTCCTTCCTGTACTTTCGGGAAAGTAAAGGTATAAGCTTTGAGTCCTTTGGTGACTTTTTCTTCAAAAATATCCTTCTTGTCTACCTTAACTTTTGTGCCGTCTGGCAGAAAGATTTGTGCCTTGATGCTTTCTATCTTTTCGCTACCACTTTCGTAAATGGTAACATCAGCATAATCAAAGCTACTACGCTTCAGTAGTTTGATTCTTCGGTGGTGATTAAAGCGGTATTTAATACCTGAGCCAGCGTAGTCAAATTCAAGCTCTCCAAAGTTGCCCAAGACGAGCGCAGCAGCGGAAGTATCGGCTGCAAAGCTGGTCATTTGTAAGTCGGCGTCGTTGATTTTTCCCCACTTCATGGGGGCCTTCTGTGCGAGGGCGAGCGTGCAAAAGAATAAAATAACGAGCGCAATAAAATGTTTTTTGTTATTCAACATCATTATTCTCTAAAAATTTGGGGTGTGAAAAATTGAAAATTATAATGTGCGAAAATTAAATAAAATTTATGATAAAAGCCCGTTGCACGGATGTATTGTTAGTATTTTTTAGAAAAAAACACCTAGAGTAGCTGTCTACATTTCCGTGAAATAGGTAAGTTCTGCTCGTTTAATGCATATACTTATGTAATTTCGGTTTTAGAACAAATAACTACTGCCTTATGAAAAAAAGCGCTTACTCTTTTCGACTCACTTTAACTACTTCACTTTTATTGTACTACGTGGGGATGCTTGTTGCACAAAATAACATTACAGTTATCCCCTTAAGTCAACTTCAAGGGGTCAATGGTGCTCAATTGGTAGAGCAGAGCTTCATAGCCAATACCTTAGAAGCTACCGATATTACCTACAATGGAAATGTATTCGCCTTTGGTACTTTTGAAAATACTGCTGATTTAATTGATTTAGATTCCGGCTTAGTGCTGAGTACCGGCAATGTTGCTACACTTTTATCAATTCCAAATAATCCGAATGGTGAGACCTTCAATTTGCCAGGAGATGCAGACCTAGATGCCTTATCACAAGGGGGTTCAACAAACGATGTCGCAGTTATTGAATTTGACTTTATAGCTAGTGATACTTCATTTGGGTTAAGATACATTTATGGAAGTGCTGACTACGAGGCATTTGTATGTGGTGAGTTTGATGATCCGATAGGAATATTTGTAAGTGGGCCTGGCTTGGATGGGCCTTTTAGTGGCGGTGCCGTTAATGTAGCAGTGGTGCCTGGCACTACGGATGTGCCTGTTACTGTCAATACAATCAACGATGGTATGGCTGATGGAGCTAGCACAAATTGTATAAATGCAAATCCATTATGGCAGCAGTCCACGATTTATTACGATCCAATGCCCTCGGGCGCTACCCTTGCTGGTGCTACAGTGGCATTAGAAACAAAGCCCATTACACTACTACTAGATTCTACTTATCATATTAAGATCGCCATCGGCGACAAAAGCGATTTTGTATTTAACTCCTACTTATTTTTAGAGCCTCTCGGTGCATTTGTATCCTTGCCTTCTAGCTCTATTGACACCATCATTTGTAGTGGAGAAACCATAATCATTGAAGAGCAAGAATTTGATAGCTCTGGTATATATGCAGTAACTCTTGTCGATCAAATGGGCAATGATAGTGCAATTGTACTATTAACGCTAGAAGTATTGCCTACTGATGAAAGTCTGAATGAATTAACGACCTGTCTTGGAGATACCTTAGTTGTCGAAGGAATAAGCTACAGCAGCGATACCACTATTGTATCTATCTACACCAATGTCTTGGGGTGTGATAGTTTGGTAGGCTATGTGCTGAACTTTGAACCCTTGGAAATTATAGCTGACGAAGTACCGGAAGTGGTATGCGTGGGGGATACACTTTCGCTGATATGGGGGGATAATTTTGGCGCATCGAATGAGGACGAACCTACTTATATGCAAGAAGAAATGATTCTTATCCCCGATGGTACTGGTGAGATCGTCAGCTCCACTATTACTATTGATGATTTTCCAGCAAGTGCGGTTATTGATGGTTTAAATACGATCAGTAGTATCTGTATGACTATTGAGCACTCCTGGATGTTCGATTTGGATATTGTACTACAATGCCCTGATGGGCTGGAAATAAGCTTGCAGACCCAAGAGTTTATTAGTCAAGAAGTCTTTTTAGGCATTCCTTTCGAGGAAGATGACATTACCAATGGTGATGTACCAGGTATCGGATACACGTATTGTTGGACACCTGATGCTCCCCTGTCTTGGACGGAAGCTGTCCAAACACTTGCCCCTCAAGTATTACCTCCGGGCGATTATGCTCCGTCAGAGTCGTTGAGTGGCTTATTGGGTTGCCCTTTGAATGGTAATTGGAGGCTGTTAGTGAGCGACTTATGGGGTGCTGACAATGGCTATTTGTTTGATTGGAGTATCACTTTTGATGGCGACGTGGTAGATGATGAGTTAGACGATCCAACAAATCGAGATTGGCTAAATGTACCTGATGGAGCAGTTGTAGCTACCGCAGACTCTTTGATCTTTGTGTTTGAGGAAGTTGGTAATTATAGCTTTACGTATGTTGTTGAGGACTCTACTGGATGCTTTGGAGAAAGAACTTTTGAGGTAGAAGCAGTAGATGTAGTAGAAGAGTTAATAGAAGTACAATTGTGTGATGGAGAAACCTTCCAGTTTAATGGGGTGACTTACGATTCGGCAGGTATTTATACGAGTACGATTATGGCTTCGGAGGGCTGTGATAGTAGGTATACCATTATTATTGAAATAGGCGAAAGTGTAGTTGTCGATGTACAGACGATTTCTTGTATTGATGGAGAAGGTGGTATTTTTACGGAAGTATATACTACAGCTTCAGGTTGTGACAGCACGGTGATACGAGAGGTGATCTATGAGCCTTTTGCAACAGACTTTGATATACAGGTGCAACCTGACACCTGTGAAGGAGGTGAGGGTAGCATTTTTATCAGCTGGGAAGGAGGCGAAGAAAATTACGAAAACTTGTCAGTTGGAACGTACAATGTAACAGTAGGGAATTCAGAAGGCTGTGTAGAACAGTTGGAGGTAGAAGTGCCTGCAGTAGGTGATCCACCAATCGCTGATTTTAACTTTACTTTGGAGGAGGAAGAAAGGACACTCTCCTTTACTAATTTAAGCGACAATGCAGCTACTTATGTTTGGGATTTTGGAGATGGTTTTACAGATACTCAAGCATCACCTGTCCACACTTATACCGCTTATGGTACATATGCTATATGCTTAACTGCCATTAGTGAATGTGGAGAGTCGAGCTATTGCGAGGTCATCGAATTATTGGAAGCCCCAACACCTTTTGTAATTGAATTAGATAGTACGGAGATCGTGATGGGAGGAGCGGTAGCGTTAGCTGTAAGCCTTCCCTTTGGGGGAACGCTTGGAGCATTTAGCGGTACCATCAGAGTTGCAGATGGTCAGGTAGTACACCTAACGGGTTTGAATCCAGCAGCTTTAGGTGATGGAGAGTTTATCTATACCCCATTGGATCATACAGCAATAGCCTTTTCGTTCACTTCTAATTCAATTGATGGATTGGCGGTTGAGCCAGGAGCTATCTTATTTACCATTAGCGCTCAAGCAGTGGGACAAGCAGGCGAAGCGAGTACTTATGCACTTGCAGAGCCACAAGTGAGTAGACTGGAAGATGGCGTTATACAGCCTCTACCTGTAACACAAAACACTGGATTCGTTCAAATTTTGTCCGGTGATTCTCAGTTTTCTGGAACTATCCTTACCACCCTAGACCATATGCCTCCATCTGCGCCAATTGAAAATGTTTGGGTAAATATTATCGATCAATCGGGTATAGCTTTTGACACGGTACTTTTGACAGATAATGAAGGGATGTATTTCAATGAGGGGTATGCTGCTGGTACTTATGAAGCGAAGCCAACGAAAGATGATGGGGTAGAAAATGGTATTTCGGTTGGTGATTTGATACAAGTACTTCAGCACACTCTAGGAATATTTACTATTGACACACCGTATAACTTGCTTGCTGCAGATGTGACTTGCGATGCCATCGTAGATCAGGAAGATGTAGACTTATTATTCGATCTCTTGCTGGGAGAGATCGGTGCATTCCCTGACTGTCCCTCCTGGATATTTATGCCTCAGGACTATCTCTTCCAGGATCCTACTGATCCTTATGATTACCCTAGTAGTATACTTTTTGATCTTGGCGAAAATGATCTGGTCAATCAACTAGATTTTTATGGGGTCAAGAAAGGAGATGTAACTAGAGATGCACTGCCAAGGTCAACAATTGTTACGCAAGACTCTTTGATCTTCTCGGTCAACAATGGTGCTGCCCTGGTAGGAGATACCATCGTATTGTCATTTGAGCCTGATGAATTTGAGTCGCTTTTTGGCTTTCAGTTTGCGCTGAGCTTCCCAGCAGATAGCCTCCGATTTTTGGATGTGACGGATGTGGTATTGCCAGGGGCAAGTTCTACGCTTGGAGTAGTAGAGAATATGCCTGGTTCGCTACGCGTTATTTGGTTTTCACCAACGGGTGGTGGGGTGACGGTTCCTTCAGGAGATGCTGCTTTTAAGCTACGGTTTATTGCTAGAGAAGCATTAGATAATTGGGGATTGGCTATCGAAATGGATAATGCCCAGTTAGTACCAGAAGCTTACAATGCGACTTCTGGGCCTACTCTCCCTCTGCTCATCCAATTTGATGACTTGACAGACATTCCATTACTTGGTTCAAGCGATTTCTACTTGTTACAGAATCAACCTAATCCGTTTGATAGCAGGACACAAATTCGTTTTCATTTGCCAATGGCGATGCCAAGTACGCTTCTCATTCACAACCAGCTAGGGCAGGTCGTTTGGCAGGAGCAAGCGCTGCTACAGGCAGGCCCGCACGAGCGCTGGGTCGGTGGATTGGCTTCGGGGGTGTACTACTGCACGCTGCGAACGCCTTTTGGGGCAGTGACAAAGAAGATGGTGTGTGTAGAGTAAGAAAAAAATAAAAATTTAGCCCCTGCTTGCAACCCTTGCAATTAGGGGCTGTCTTTTTGATAGAAAATGAAAAATGCATGGTGTTGAACCAAGCGAAATGACCCGACTGTAACGAATAGGGGAGAGCACCCCACAGGAGACTAAATTTATGGAAAGACTAAGCCCTACACCGGCAATACGCCCCATTAGTGGTAAATTGCCAGATGATGGAGGCGCAAAGCGGATGGCTAGAAATCGGGTACCGCTAGCGCCACCTTCTTCAGGCAAAACAAAGCAATTGGATTACGCGAGCACACACCGGGACATCATTGAAAAATGTAAGCGTGGTAATCGCCAGGCTCAATTTGAATTGTATCGACTGTATTCGAAGGCGATGTATAATGTATGTCTTCGGATTGTAAATAACGATATGGATGCAGAAGATTTACTGCAAAACTCTTTCGTTGATGTGTTTACAAAGTTGCATACGTTTCAGTACAAGTCTTCGATTGGGGCGTGGATTAAGCGGATTGTGGTGAATAATTGTATCAATCACATAAAGAAAAACCGCTTGTATTTTGAGGAGTTGAACGACCGGCACACTGCCTTTGGAGTAGCACCACGTATGCTAGAAAATACTCTGGATAACTCCATGGAGGTGCAGCAGGTGAAGCGGGCAATGAAGGCATTGCCAGACGGCTATCGGGTTGTATTTACCCTTTATATGTTTGAAGGGTATGACCATAAAGAAATCGCTTCCATTTTGGACATTACGGAGGCAACATCAAAATCACAATATAGTAGAGCAAAGAAAAAACTGAGAGACTTATTAAGTGTATAAGAAGTAGATCAGGTAAAACGTTGGAACAATGAGCATGGATAATTTAGAGCAATTTATAAATGACAATCGAGCTGCCTTTGACGATGAGGTACCCAGCCTAAAGGTTTGGGCACAAATCGATCAGCAGCTACCCCAGCAGCGCCAGCGGAAAATCATCGGGATGCGCCGGGTACTACAGATGGCGGCAGCAGTGGTTCTACTACTGGGCATGGGAGCAGTGATTGGAAGATATGTGGGCGCGGGAGAAGTGAAGCCGTTGGAGTCACTGGTACAGCAGCTACCAGAAGAGCTGGAAGAAATCGAACACTTCTATCAGACACAGATCGACCAGAAATATCAGCAGCTGGTTAGCTACAAGCATGACCAGTCCATCGAACAAGATTTGGATCAACTGGATGAAACGATGGCCGAGCTAAAGCAAGAACTACTGGATGCACCTAAAGGAAAAGAAGGACAAATTATTAAGAGTCTTATTGAAAGTTATCAGACCAAAATTAGCATTTTAGAACTAGTCCTTTATAGAATTCAATCTAACAACGAAGATCAATCAAAACCTAAGGAAAATGAAGTCAGTATATGAAGCACTGAAATATGGTAGGCCTCTTTTATTATTACTCTGCCTGCTATGGGGCATTACGCCTATCGCAGCAGCAGAAAAAGGAGCGTACACTAAAACAATCAAAAAAGAATTTCCAATTGCTGCAAATGGAGTGGTAAACGTTCAGAATAAATATGGCAAAATAGCTATTGAAACCTGGGATCGCGATCGGGTAAAAGTGAATGTAAAGATTTCTGTAACGGCGAGTAGTGAGAAAAAGGCACAAGAAGTATTTGACCGTATTCGCGTTGACTTTATGAATAAACCAGATTACATCAAGGCAGTCACAGAAATTGGATCTAAAAAGTCAAATTGGTGGAGTTGGTCGAATGGAGGGGATGGAGATTTTGATATCGATTATACTATTTTGATGCCTAAGCGCTTAAACTTAGAATTGACCAACAAGCACGGTGATATTTCCATTTCTAGTATCGATGGGTGGGCAAAAGTCTGGCTAAAGCACGGCAATTTTGAGATAAAGGAAGTAGCAGATGACGTACACCTAGATATAGCACACGGAAATGGAACCTTAGTAAAAGGTACCAACGTAAAAGTAACTAGTAAGCACGCCAACGTATCTATTGCTAAGGCAGAGGACATTGAGCTACAGAGTAAGCATACCAACATTTCTATTGCAGATGCCGGAGATGTAAGCTGCAACACGAAGTACGATAACTATATCATTGGTACCATTCAAGAATTCAAGAATACTGGAGGCTTTGATAATATAGATATAAAATATGTCAAAGACGTAAATATTAACACCAAGTATAGCCATTTGCGACTCTCAGAAGTAGGGGAGAAAGTAGACCTCAACTTAGTACATGGCGATGCCATTATTGATGCGTTAAAACAAGAGTTTGGTGACATTAAGTTAGATGGACGTCACGCTAATTTTGAACTAAATGTTCCTACAGGCGCGGCTTTCTCTCTGGATGCACAGACAAGCTATGCGCCTGTTTCTTACCCCAATGGCATGGTGGTAACTTACGAAGTAGAGAAGAATTCTTCTTATCAAGTAAAAGGATACGTAAACAAAAAGCAATCACCCCGCACTGTTACTGCTCGGCTGACACATGGCGGCTTAAATATAGAGCAGCAATAAAGAGACGGGTTAGGTAAAGATTCATACTAATCCAATTATTTAAAAGAACCATCTTGTGGGAATCTCAGGATGGTTTCTTTTTTTTACCTTTAGTAGTATGAAGATTAAATTTTGTGGAGCAGCCAGGGCTGTAACAGGTAGTGCGCATCTAATAGAATTAGATAGTGGGTACACTATTTTACTAGACTGTGGCCTATACCAAGGCCGCGCCAAGGAAATGAAAGAGTTTAACGAAACTTGGCTTTTTGACCCTCTAAAAGTGGATAGCGTTATTCTATCACACGCCCATATCGATCACAGCGGGCGCCTGCCTCGCCTGGTAAGGGATGGTTTTGAAGGCACTATTCATGCTACACATGCCACACGTAGTCTCTGTGCGATTATGCTGCTAGATAGTGCGTTTATTCAGCAGCGAGAGGCGCAATATTATAACAAGCGCAAGCGGAGAAAGCTGGGCACAGACGAATTTCAGCATAAAGATCCTCTATACGAAGAAGCCGACGTCACCAAGACGATGAAGCAATTTATAGGCTACGGCTACAATCGGTGGTTCCGAGTAAGTGAACAGGTAGAAGTGCTATTCAAGGACGCCGGACACATCCTGGGCAGTGCAAGCGTTTCTATGCGGATTACGGAGAATGAGAAGACAACTACTATTGGTTTCTCTGGCGATATTGGACGTCCTAATCGGCCTATTTTGAGAGACCCCATTCCTATGGAACCTGCGGACTATGTAATTTGTGAGTCAACCTATGGGGACAAAGAGCACTTAGCAGCTCCTTCGGAGCTGGAGAAGTTTCTCGCGATCATTAAGCATACTTGTGTTGAAAAGAAAGGAAAGTTACTGATCCCTGCTTTCAGCGTGGGGCGGACGCAGGAGATCGTGTATATGCTTGATCAGTTGGAGACGGCGGGGAAACTCCCGCATATCCCCGTTTATGTGGATAGCCCTCTAGCAGTCAATGCGACTACTATCTTTGGAGCTCACCCAGAGTGCTTTGATAATGAGCTCAATAAATATTTGCTGATTGACGATAATCCCTTTGGGTTTAACGCACTGACGTACGTAAAAGAAGTAGATGTCTCTAAACAATTGAATCAATCCGAAGAGCCTTGTATTATTATCAGTTCTTCTGGTATGATGAATGCAGGGCGTGTTCGGCACCATCTATTTCATGCCATTGATAAGAAGAAAAATACGATACTTATTGTGGGCTACTGTGCACCTCAAACACCAGGCGGCATGCTTCGGAGCGGCAAACGAACTTTGCGGATGTTTGGAGAAAATAAAACAGTGCGAGCAGACATAGAAATAATGGATTCTTTCTCTGCGCATGCAGATAGAAATGAAATGGTTGATTATCTAGATAACCAAAAACGAACAGCTAAGGGTATCTTCTTAGTGCATGGCGAAATTGATAGACAAGAAAAATTCAAAATACTACTTGCCCGAAATGACTTCCCCAAAGTAGTGATTCCACAATTGGGAGAGTCATTTGAGCTATAGTATCCGTTGGCGTGTTGCTATGACGCTGTCGGGTCTTGTGAATTTTGAATTTTATTAAGTACCAACGCTGCTTTAAGCAAAAAGTCGTCGTGATATTGCGTGTATTCATTGAATACCATCATCAGACGAGCGGCATCATAAGCAGCAGACTTGGGCGTAATTTGACGAGCGGCAATTGGATGCAGCCAATACTCCAAGTTATTAGACTTCAAATAAGATCGATCATAGTCAAAGCCTGTTACCACTGCTAGCTTGTTGAGCGAGAAGAGGTAGTCGGTCTCTTTGTTCAAATCTTTTTGAATGTCGATAATATTGGCACGGCGGAAATCCACTCCTGTGCGTTCGCATAGGAAAATATCGCGTCGGCCATCAAATACGACGATGTCTCTGATTCTGTACTTGTTCAGGTTCTTAATTAAGAAGTTCCGGATAGGCATTTTGGATGGACGTAATAGCTTAAATGCATACTGTAAGTCGCGATCATCCAATCGGAATTCTTCCCGGTAGGGCTTACGTCGACCAGAGCGCATGTTAATGACTTCTTTCATGCGACCTGTGGTGTGGCCTAGTTCATTTACTTGGGAAAACACACTTACAATATCTACATTTGCTCCATTGATCCAGCTTTCAAGAAAAATTTTGTTGGATTCGTACTCATAGACCAACAGGGCGATTTCACTGATAGCATAAAAATTGGGGTATCCACCGTAAATATTGCCATACTTTAATTCTAAAAATGCTACGTTTTGGTTCACGGTTTAAGGATGTTAATTAGTTGAAAATATTTTATTGTTTCTCACTCTTATAGTGCTTCATCTCGCAATTTATACAAATAATAACAACAAGCTACGATTTAGTTCAAGAAAAAAGCTAATAAACACAAGGCTCTATGCTACTATATGTTTCCTACCCTTTTGGGTGGACTCAAAATATGAATTGGCCGTTTTCATAGATTAGCTCATCATCTGCAAAAATTTGCCCCCCCTTTTGCATATCCGTAATCATATCCCAATGAACAGAGGATTCGTTTTTTCCACCTGCTTGTAAGTACGACTGCCCGATGGCCATATGTACCGTTCCTCCAATTTTTTCATCAAAAAGGATATTCTTGGTATGCCGGGTAATATTATAATTGGTGCCAATGGCTGCTTCTCCAAACCTCCGCGCCCCATCAATAGAAAAGATATGATCTAAAAATGCCTTCCCCTTTTTCGCTTCCCACTTTTCTATATAGCCTTCTTTTACCCACAGGGTGACCCCTTCTACTTCATGGCCCATGTACACGCCTGGAAAGGTGAAGTGGATCGTTCCATTGACCGAATCTTCTACCGGAGAGGTATATACCTCGCCTGATGGCATATTCGTTTGCCCATCCGAATTGATCCAAGTGCGCCCCTTGGTAGAGAACTCAATATCGATTTGATCTCCTACGTAGCGTACCTTTTGCCTACTATTGAGCAAATCGACAATGCGTTGCTGATTGGTATGTACTCCCTTCCAGCTCGCGATAGGATCGTCATCCATCAGCTTGCAAGCATTAAAAATGAATTGCTCATACTCTTCTAAGGACATGCCTGCCTGTTGAGCATTGGCAATGGTTGGGTACTGGCAAAGGTTGCGCTTGAGCGCCCTAGTACCAGTACGCTCAAAATACTTCTGGTAATACGGCTTAATAGCAGCTTGTCGAATCTTTGATTTGGCCTGATCTACATTTTGGTCTTCCCGCAAATTAAATGGAGCACGAATATATAGGTAGGCCTCAAACTCAGATACGGCCTCCTTAAATACAGGGGACACATACTCCAGGTGCGTCTTAGAGCCACGTGTTAGAGAAAGTCTATTTTGCTCTCTAAAATCAAGATCTACTACCACTGCTGCACCTGCTTCCAGGGCGGTACGATAGACTTCACGTACGAGCGGTTCTGCCAAAGTTGTGCTTCTTACATATAGTCGCTCACCGGCTTTCAGTTCT
>JBCCRH010000110.1:0-14505 GCA_039208045.1 Bacteroidota bacterium | reverse complement strand
GAAATACGATTGAAGTCAACACCAACACCTTTGGCAGTGGGATTCGAATAAATGACTCTAAAGCCAATGGCCAGATCGAAAATAACAGCATTGATCTGTTACAAGCAGGCCACGGTATTTATCTTTCTTTTGCAGAAAATTGTATCGTCTTCGATAATACCATTAATATGCTTGATCCTCTGCAAGCCAATTATGGAATTTATCTCGCTGGGGTAACTAAATGTGCTATAACTGAAAACACCATTTCGGGAAGTGGAACGACTGGTAATGGAAATGTAGGCTTACGGATTATCTTTTCTCCGGGAAATACCTATTGCTGTAATAATTTTGATCAGACGCAAGTTGGCACCTATGTGTTAGGGCCAAGTAGTGCAACTAATCAATTTAAGGGCAATACCTTTGGAACTAATGGAACAGACCTTTTGATTGATCAAAATTTGAATCCTAATATATTACAAAGTGTATTGGGAAGTCAGGAACATACTCAAAACCAATGGGTCGGTAATAATAGCTCTGCTATTTATGAAGGTGCAACTCCTGAGTTTGCACAGCAATTTCCTTTTTTCGTTGATTTATCAAGTAATCCTAATTTTCTGCCTAATGTAGTAACGCCTATAGGCTGGTTTGACAATACACCTTCTACGGGAATCTTAGCGCCCTGTCCAGAAGAAAGCTGCTTATCAATAGAAGCTATTGATCTAAACGAACCAGATATAATCAAAATTGTAAATAATGGGTCAGTTATCCCTTACATTGAGGTTGTTCGCTGGGAATTAAGACGGTTTTTATATCGCGATATAAAAGGTAGAAATAGCTCTAACTCAATCATCAATTCATTCAAGGCTGCAGCTAGTAACAACACAATAGGAGGATTCGAAGAAGTGGATAATGGAGTAAGAAAAATATATTCATTTAGTCCGACTAATATCTCATTAACTGAATCCCATATCGATCAAACGCTAAGTGACCTTGATGCTTTGCAAGCAATTGATGATCAACTAGTAAGTGCAGTAGGGGCTAACTTTAATAGTTTATCGAATAGCAGAGAACAGCTAATTGAATCAAGTGCGTTGAATAGTTTAGCTTTAGGTGCAAGTCAACAAAACCTGCGTACTGGCAGAGGTGAACGAGCTACTCTATTGCACCCCATTAACAGTACTATTGCTACTTTAACGACTTTTGAGGAGAATGAGAAGGTAATAAATGAAGATGTATTAAGCTATTTTCAGAATGGTGAATTATCTACTTCATCCCTAGCAAGATTACAAGCTATTGCTTATCAGTGCCCTTTTGAGGGAGGCCTTGCAGTCTATCGTGCCCAGGCACTCCTAAGACGCATTACCAATAAAGCTATTGAATTTCCCGATAATTTTGATTGCCTTTCAAATAACTCTATTCAGGGAATGGCAAATGGAGCGTTTACCAACACTAGTAGCAATACTATCCAGGTATTTCCAAACCCGAGCACTCATGAAGCTACTGTTAGTTGGAGTATTCCAATTCAGCAACAAGGGCAGCTAGTGCTGTACGATATGATTGGAAAACCTATCGAGCAAATTCCACTAGAAATAGGAATGGAGCAACAACGTTTTTCTGTACAAAATCTGCCAAGTGGTATCTATTTACTCCATGTGCAGATAGATGGTAAGTCAGAAGTAATTAAATTACTCCATAATTAACCTTTCAGATTTTAGGATGCCGCGTTGCGGCATCCTGTTCAACTATTAAATATGAAGTTTAAAGGAATTTTATTTTTTTTAATTGTTTGTCATATCTACGCAACAGCCCAAAAGAATGACCATATCTGGCTTCTAGGTAAAGATCATCCAAGTAACCCTGCATTTGCAGGTATGATACTTGACTTTAATAATGAGGTACCAGAGATGTCCACTATCTTTTGGGATATTTACTTTCTTCAAACTAATGCTAGTATCAGCGATGACGATGGTAATCTTCTCTTTTTTACAGATGGAGTGAACATTTATAATGCCCAATTTGAAGTAATGGAAAATGGAGAGGGATTAAACCCTGGACTACATTCAACACAGCAGAACAATTCTGACAAAGGCTATATACTTGACCAGGGAGCGATGATCTTACCTGTTCCCGAAAGTGATAGCCTATATTATTTATTTCATAAGGATAAAATTATTCCAGGAGAGGAAGGGGTCTTGTTTAGTAGCCAGCATCTTTATTACTCTCTTATTGATATGAGCTTAAATGATGGTTTGGGTAGCGTTATTGCTAAAAATCAAGTTATTCTTGAAGGTACTTTTGATAAGGGTAAACTTACAGCTACAAAACATGCCAATGGTAGAGATTGGTGGCTTTTGGTAAAAAAACATAGCCTAAGTAAGCGTATTCCAATTCTAATTACCCCCGATAAAATACAAGTTTTGGAAGAACAGACCGTTGGTCAAGCTATCTCTTCTTTTTCAATAGGGCAAGGGGTGTTTGCTCCTGATGGCAGCAAATATGTAGATGTAAATGTTATTACTATTACAACACCTGTGGAGGTCAGTATATTTGATTTTGATCGCTGTGATGGTTCACTCTCTAATCCTATACACCTCTCCTATTTGGATTCCGCAGCTTGTGCGGGCGTAGCTATTTCTCCCAATTCTAGATTCTTATATGTTTCCTCCTTCAAATACGTCTATCAATATGACCTCTGGGCTGATAATATTAATGCCACTAAGGATACCGTTGCAGTTTGGGATGGTTTTTTACAAAGCGGTTTCTTTGCAACTACCTTTTATTTAGCCCAACTAGCACCGGATGGCAAAATTTATATCAATAGCAACAATGGTGTCTCTTATTTACATGTGATAGAATATCCTGATTTACCAGGCGATAGTTGTCAAGTTTGTCAGCATTGTCTACCATTAATTACTTCTAATGGTTTCTCGCTACCCAATTTCCCTAACTACCGCCTAAACTACCTAGAGGATAGCCCTTGCGATACCTTACGAAAACCGCCAACAGCTCTATTCACCTATGAAGAGGATGGACTTACTGTGTATTTTGAGGATGCCTCAGAGCATGATATTAGAGAGTGGGCGTGGAATTTCGGAGAAGAAAATGGGCAGTGGATTGTGAATAATAGTCAAGGAAGCACTTCTTATACCTATGAAGAAGAAGGCATATATGAAGTATGCCTAGCAGTAAGCAATCCACGGGGGCGGGATACCACTTGCCAAGAGCTAGTGATACAGACTACCAGTGTGGAGGAAGCTCTGATGGAGGAGTCTTTTCGGCTGTCGCCTAATCCTACTTCGGGGAAAGTAAGGGTACAATGGAATGGATGTGCAACCTGCCATGAAAATACCACAGCACCCTCATCCTATATCGTCTTGGATGCATCGGGTCGGGTAGTCCTTCGCCCTAATGTGGAGCGCGATGGCCAACTTGATCTATCAGCACTGCCAGCAGGTGTATACATAGTACAGGCTAGGCAGGAAGGGCAAATACAAGGCACAGCCAAGGTAGTACTTACAGAGTAGTGCCCCAAAGCCCTCCTAATCCGCCGTCCGAATCCTTGTCGTCTCCTGGATCCAGCAGCCCACCCGAAATGAATCGCCCGCTTTGAGGTTTCTCAAGAATATATCCTCCTTCTTCGGCATATACTTGGAATACTGACGAATCCACTTATTGGCCTCCGCCGCTACGCTAGAATCGATAGACTTGGCGCGGCTCCACATATCCAGGGCGGGCCAGACTACGATCTGGCTATCCCAGCCACGGCCAGGGCCGCAGAGGGGGCCGCTAGAAGCGTAGAGACGACCGATGAGGATGTAGGGTTCACCCCAATCAGGACGCTCTTTAGCTGCTTTGCGGGCGTAGGCACGCGATTGAGAGAAGTTGCGCTTATGGGCATTGTATATCTTGGCGATCACCAATAGAATCTTACCTTTTTGTTCTGGATTGTCGGTTTCGATTACGGCCTGTTCGAAGAGGCTGATGGCAAGATCGTATTCGGCATTCTTTAGGGCGTCATAAGCTTTTTTCAGGGTACCCTCTTCTACACAATTCTTATTACCGGTGCGAATCACCTCCTTAAATTGCTCATTGGCCTCCGAGCAGCCACCCCATTTCAGGTAACTGTACACATTACGAATGATATCGCAATCTTCTTTGTTAGCTTCAAAGTCGCTGTAATACTTATTGATATAATAATCACAATCATAGAAGTTGCGAACAGTCTCGAAGGTCTCCATGCGAACTGGCGCATAGCCATTCACAATTTCCCAACGCTCGCAACCTACCCCTTTACAGTTCTCTAGGCCATGAGCAATAACCTCCTTGATCTTTTCGGAATATAACTGCGCTTCTTCCATAGATACCTCCCCATTTTGATGCAGCTCCACCAACAAAGACGTGAAAGGATTAATAATAAAATCATTAGCCTTTTTCCCATCCTCATCCAAAGAAGCTTTAAACAACTCGTACTGCTCCACCTTACTCGCCCGATCCGGGTATTTGTAATACAAATCAAACGCCTTAAGCCCTTCAATATACCCCCCTTTGCTATAGCACTCCTCTAGCTGATCATAAATCATAAAAATAGTATCCACATACACCCCACGCTTAGCGGCATCCGACTCTTGCGACATAAAATACTCCATAAAAGTAATCCCATCCGCCAAAACGGTATTACGTTGCCCATCCGCCGCAGGCGCCACTTCATACACCTTACGCCAGTAAGCGTAAGCTTGCTGCCACTCCTCTACTCTCAAGAAATCGCGATACAACACATAATTCGTCTCCGCCTCATCAGGATTAGGAGCATCCCGAAACTTCGGGCAAGGACTCAAGTCTTCCTCTTTAGGCTGCGGAGCAGTCGTCACCGGCTGCTCTTCAATCGTTTGAGCTTCTTCTGTCGTCTTAGTCGGACAAGCAAACACAACCAAGCTAAGTACTAATATCAACAGTAAGTTGTAAATACGCATCTTTAAAAATTTTTATACACAAAAAGAGAGCTGGTGAGCATTGCCGCACACCCTATATCTAGTGGCGGTGGCCCGAAAAGGCACTGTTTGACGGAGGAGTCACGCTGTGGCGTGATAAATCTTGCCTTTTCTAGCGTTTTTGCTTCGTTTTTGGTCCCGATAGCTATCGGGGAAAAATGAAGAGCCCAGCCGGCTTGAGGCGAATATCAAGCTAATTGTAAAGATTTATAGCTTAATATTCAATAAAAAGAGCAGTGATATCATCTACACCACTGCTCTAATTTAACAAGTCTCAAAAAAAGACCAGTATATTTTTATTTAAATCTTACTTTCACCTTCTCTCCAATGCCACAACCCACTGATACCGTCTGCCCAGCTTTCACGCCACGCATAAAGCCCTCCTGCTGATCAGGACGCGAAGCACTCAAGTTGCCAATACGGCGATTGGCATCACTTGCAACCGATGGATCGATGGACTTAGCATATGAATACTTATCGATAGCAGCCAATACCGCTAGGCGCTTATTCCAATCGTCACAAGAACCACGGCTCAGCTTAGAGTAAATATCACCAAGTAGGATATACGGCTTACCCCAATCGCTATCTAGGCTTCTGGCTTTGCCCACATTGGTACGAGCGGAGCCTAGCTGCCCCAATTGCCACGTTTGGATGTTGGCCATACTGTAATAAATCTGTGCTTTTGCCTTATCATCCTTCAGCGCATGCTCTGCATCATCGGGCTGACCCAAGCACTCCTCGTAGCGAGCCATTGCTTCTTTATATTTACCTTCTTTCTGCAACTGTACGGCATCATAACAAGGGTTTTCTTCTCTACGGATTTTTTCGAGGCGCTCATTCTCTGCCACAGCCAGAGTCTCGTATTTCACTTTCAACTCTTGCAACAAAGCATCCGTAGAATCACAGCCTTGGGTACGCAACTTATTGTATACATACCTGATAACATCTAAATCTTCTGGCTTCTCGCGGTACTTAGGTTCCAAATCTTCCTTGAAATACGCACAGTCAAATACGCGATCTTCTACGCCAGCAAAAGCTGCCTTCACGCGCTTCTTGGTATCATCATAGTAGGTACCATAATCTGCATTATTCTCGATATTATACGTGATGATATCGTCGATTTGGATATAGAGCGCTTGTGTAGTAGCCTGATCCATACGGCCTTTATCAAACTCGTAGGCAGCCATCGTTGCTGCGGGCTCTAGTAAGGTGTACAAAGTATTGTTCCCAGCTTTTGCGTAAGCTGTTTTGAACATATCAATAGCGCTACTGTAGGATGCACGTAAGGTATAGTACATATGGTAAGCAGCCTCGCCATACATGTAGTTTCCTACATAGCCGTTGGCGTCTACCCCTTTAATCTTTATGGTACCATCTTCAATACACTTTGCACCAGTAGTAAGCAGCTCTACCACCTTGTCAGCATATTCTTTCTTCTTGGCTTCGTCTGCTTCTTTCTTGTACTTTACAATGTAAAACTTTGCTCCGTCGGTGAAATGCCAGTCGCGAGCGCCATCCGCGCCTGGAGCTAAGTTGAACGCCTCTTCCCAAGCGGTAAAAGCGATATTAAAATTTTCAGCATCTAAAGCTTCTAAGTCAGCGACCTCTTTGTTTTTCACAAATTGACGATACACTGAGTGTGAGTTTTCTGCTTTGTCTTTGTTTGGGCTATCCACCCAAGTGTTGCATTGGTTGTAAGCGGGGCTTACACCAAGCATTAATACAGTCATAACTATCCCTAAACTGCGTAATACTTTCATGGTTAATTGAATTTGCGTTTGAAAAACCAACTGTTATCATTAAGAGTAAATCCTAAGGTAATCCTTGCATAGGTCTCATTCAGGCCATCACTCAGGCCAAACCGGCCTGCTTCTATCGCCAGATTTAAAAAGGAGACTTGCTGACGCGGTAAGATAATCGGAAAACCGAATCCAAGCGTCAAGCCAAAGTGTGTGAGTTGCTCGCCCGCGAAGCTTCGCGGGTCGTTGCCATAGAAGGCTCCAAAGCGGTATCGGACCCGTTCTAAATAACTATTATAAGAAATATAGTTAGGTGTCCATTCACCGCCTATTGATATTCGATAGGTATTCGAAAGGCTTTCGTCTTTCGCTTCGTTCTCATAGCTGCTCCAATTGGCTCCCTTGTACTCTACTCCAACCCGGAAATTGTTAATTTTCTCATAGGTGATTCCAATACCATACTCTGCGGGAAGGGTTCCGTCTAATTCAACGATGGGAGGCGCCACAATCGTATCCAATACGCCGTACTCAAAGTTGTCCCGGTGATAAAACCTACTGGTTTGGGTGTTAAACGGTAGATTGGGGTTGGCGTACGCTCCGATAACCAGCCGCTTAGAAGTCGCTACTTGCACCCCATCGCGCCCAGGCTTTTTGAAATAATAGGCATACTGCACCCCTACATTAAAAAACAATCCTCCTACACTAATATCATCTAGCAACTCTGTATTGTAGAAATTGTTAAAACTATTGTATTCCACTCGTCGGCTATTCAATATTTTGCCAAAAGTATACCCTAGGTTTACTCCCACAGCAATATTCCTGTACCGCAGGGCATTTCCCCAATTGACGCGATAGGTACCACCACTCCCCTTCAAAAACTGCTCTACTTCACCCAAATCTTCCCCTCGATCTGTGGCAATCTGTATATTGTACCCCACTTGTGAATACGGCAACAAGGAAAAACTCATACCCAAACCCCAAGGCGAATTATCGCGATCCAGCACTTTGTTGATAGGATTTTTTAGCGGAAACGCTAACACAAGATAATTGAGATTACCACTCCATATCCCTTGCGTTTCGTCTTGGCCCTCCAAAGAGGAATATTTGGCATAAAAGCCCACTTCAAAGGCAGTAGATTGTAGCCTTGCCAAAGACGCTGGATTCATGATATTGACGTTGTAGGCATCCACGAATGCTGCACTTAATCCACCCATACCTCCGGCTGCTGCCAAGTGCTGATCCACCAAGTCGCCCAAGCCAAAGCGCGAATACGGCGAATTGATCTTGGGCTGTAGCAAGGCGTTTTGGTCTTGCGCCTGTAGCTGTGCCAAGCTGATGAGCAAAATGGCTATGATTACATTTCTATGTAGAAAGCTTAACATTATAGTCTAAAATTTTGCATAGCCCTTCCAGGACTAAATTATGGTGTACAAATATCTTTCTTTTCAATTGTTTTGCCAAAAAATCAGCGTCTCCCCCTGTTAAAATGACCCTTATTTTTCCATACTGCTCCTGACAATAGGCGACATACCCCTCTATTTCATGCAGTATTCCCTTCACTACCCCATTCTGGAGGGCCGATTTAGTGGTTTTCCCAATAGCATCTTCCTGTGGTTCTGGTTCCACTAGGGGTAGTCGCTTGGTAAAGTGCTGCATCGCTTGGAAGCGCATATGCAAACCGGGTGCAATATTTCCTCCTTGATAGTGGATACCTGCTTCTAAAAAATCGTACGTAATGCAGGTTCCAGCATCAATTACCAAACAATACTCATTAGGATATAACTTGGCAGCACCTACTACCGCTGCCAGTCGATCTTTCCCCAATGTTTCTGGTGTTTTATAATGATTTTTTATTGGTAAGGGCGTTTGGGCATCTAAATGTAACCCATTAATATGGGTAAAAAAACGAGCGAGTGCATCCGGAGATAACTCCTGACCCACAGAGGAAAAGATGACATTTTCAACTGGATGGTTGGTTGTATATGCTAAAAGTTTATCAAATGTAAAATCCGACCACAACTCCAGCTGCTTTAGGGTCTGACTTTCGTCAAAAAGGCCCAGCTTAGTCCGTGTATTTCCAATATCAACTGCGAGATTCACCCTCTTCTGTTAGTGCTTAAAGTGGCGAGTGCTCGTCGTTACCATCGCTAATCCATTGGTGTTACAATAGGCTATGCTCTCCTTATCTCTGATCGATCCGCCAGGCTGTATTACTGCTTTGATTCCTGCCTGATGTGCAATTTCTACACAATCTGGAAAAGGAAAAAAGGCATCAGATGCCATCACTGCACCTTCCAAAGGTAAGCCAAAGTGGCGTGCTTTGGTAATTGCCTGCTTGAGTGCATCCACACGCGACGTTTGGCCACAGCCCATCCCCACTAATTGTTGGTCTTTTATCAGAGCAATAGTATTAGATTTTAAATGCTTCGCGCACTTATTCGCAAATACTAAATCTACAATTTGGGACGGCGTTGGCGTAGCTTTGGTCACTGTCGTGAAATCATCAGCCGTTTCCATCTTTAAGTCTGCATCCTGTTCAATCACTCCGTTGAGTAAGCTCTTGAAGTTCTTGGTGTGGCGGTAGAATTTCTTAATTTTCAATAATACTCTTTTCTTCTTTTTACTCAGTAGCGTGAAAGCTCCCTCGGTAAAACCTGGAGCAATAAGTACCTCGTAGAAAATTTTGTCGATCTCCGCCGCAGTTGCTTCATCGATGGTTTGATTACAAATTAAAATACCCCCGAATGCACTAGTCGAATCTCCTGCTAAAGCTGCTTTCCAAGCCTCTAAAACTGTAGGCCGAGTAGCAATTCCACAAGAGTTAGTATGCTTTAAGACCGCAAAAGTCGGTGCTGCCCCTTCAAATTCTGCCATTAGGCCCACTGCCGCATCAACATCTACCAAGTTATTGTAAGACAATGCTTTGCCATTTAGTTTTTCAAGCATATCATCCAAATTTCCATAGAATATACCTCTCTGATGAGGATTTTCGCCATAGCGCAGTACTTCCCCCTGTGGGATACTTTGTTTGAAGGCACTTTCTTCTGCCCCTTTACTAAAGTGTTGGTAGATGGCTGTATCGTAATGACTAGAAATCATAAATGCTTCGCGAGCTAGTGCTTTCCGATCCACTAGGTCTGTGCTTCCACGCTTGGTCTTCAGCAGCTCTAAAAGCATCCCGTATTGTGCTCTTGAAGGCACTACCACTACATCTCGGTAGTTTTTGGCTGCTGCGCGAATTAGAGAAATCCCTCCAATATCGATTTTCTCAATGATGGCAGCTTCTTCTTCTGTACTTGCCACCGTTTCTTCAAAAGGATACAAATCGACGATCACCAAGTCAATCTCAGGAATCGTGTACTGCTCTAGCTGCGTCAGGTGACTTTGCTCACGACGCGCCAGAATACCCCCAAATACTTTGGGGTGTAGCGTTTTGACGCGGCCATCAAGAATAGAAGGATAGGTGGTTAGATCCTCAACAGCGATCACAGTGGCCCCTTGTTTTTCAATAAAAGCCTGTGTACCTCCGGTAGAGTAAATTGTGACGCCCAGTTCTTTCAATACTTCAATGATTGGAGCTAGCCCATCTTTGTAGTAGACAGAAATCAGTGCGGTTTTTATCTGCTTGGTATCCATTAAAGTTTGCGATTGGTTGGAAAAGAGGGGCAAAGGTAAGCAATGACGAGGAATTGAAAGCAGCAAAATCAAAAACCTGACATATTCAGAATTGTGGTTTTCCACATCTTCCATTTCTATCTAGCTTAGTGTTACCATTTACGGATAGAAAGTCGACGAGTTTTTTTACTTACAAACGCGCTCGTACTTATACTGACGATTAAGTGGTTTGCAACCCCGATAGCAATCGGGGAACCATTTTGCGTCATGTATAGAAGTTATGAAAACTAATGTGATGCTTCGCAGTGAGCCAGTCCCAACTATTTGGGGCTGGTTAGCTTTTTTTGGTCCCTGGCGCCTCTGGTATGCGTAAATCTAGGATGTTGCCCATTGCATAGCAAGTCCTACAGCGGGCTTCATAAGCATCTTTTTCGCCTAGTAGCACTGTGGCATCTTCTTTTTGTAGGCGGTAGGAATGGGTAGCTAAATTGCCACAATGATGACAAATGGCATGTACCTTAGTAATATATTCGGCGACAGCCAACAAATTGGGCATTGGGCCAAACGGCTTACCCCTGAAGTCCATATCCAAACCCGCTACAATCACGCGGATACCGCGAAGCGCCAATTGCTGACAATGATCCACCAGTTCCATATCAAAAAACTGAGCTTCGTCAATCCCCACTACATTTACACCATCCGACAAGCTAAGCAACTTACGCGAATGCTCAATAGGTGTCGAAAGGATGTAATTCGCATCGTGCGACACGACCTTGACTTCGTCGTAGCGGGTATCTACCTTCGGCTTAAATATCTCTACTCTTTGGTTGGCTATCTTGGCACGCTTTAGTCGACGGATCAACTCTTCGGTTTTTCCTGAAAACATCGATCCACAAATCACCTCAATCCATCCACTACGCTGCCCTTTAAAATGGGGTTCTAGAAACATATTATACTAATTGATATTTGACTGTTACTAAGGTAGACTTTCATGCACAATCCTCCAAAGCCCTTGAGTAAACAAATCTTTCTTTGCCCAGTGATTTTATTAAGAGTATATTTGTTCAGTCCAAAAAAATTGTACTCTATGGATTTGCAGAAGGCAAAAATTACACTCGACAAAATCAACACCCTATTCAAAAGCATGAACATCGACGCTGGTGATATTGCAGCCATTGAGCGCGACTTGATGCTTAGCTATGTTCGGCAGTTTTATGAAATGCTCCTTGAAGATGGTGCGGCACCAGCCCCCACTAAGTCAAAAAAGAAAAGTAAAAAGGCTGCTGCTAAGGCCGAAGCCCCACAGCGCCCTAAGCTAGAAATTGTAGAGCCCCCAGCTTCGAAGCCCAAACCACAAAAGAAAGCCTACAAACCTCCCAGAATCATTGAAATACCAGAAATAAATACGCCTGAGCCAGTAACCCAAACACCCCCTCCACCCCCCAAACCAAAAGCTGATCCAGCACCAGTCAAACCGCCCGCCCCCACAGTTGTACCACCACCACCGCCACCCCCTGCTAAACCGACCATCTCAGCACCCCCTGGCTTTGAAGGTTTATTTGAGCATCAGGCAGCCAAAGAACTATCTGAAAAACTGAGCGCCCGCCCCATCGCTGACCTGACCAAGGCCCTGGCTATCAATGATCGCTTACTCTACATGAATGAGCTATTCGGCAAAAATATGGACGCTCTCAACCAAGCACTAAGCCAACTCAATCGCTTTAGTTCCATCGACAGAGCGAAGAGCTTTCTTGCCGATTTGGCCAACAAATACCATTGGTTGAAGGAAGATCGTGAGGAAATCGCTAAAGATTTCATTAAGATCGTACGTCGCCGATACATATAAAATCTCCCACATTCTAACAGACCCACAATAAGAACTGAAATGCAAAAAATCGGTGTTTTTACTTCAGGGGGAGATGCCCCTGGCATGAATGCTTGCTTACGAGCTGTAGTCCGTACTGCACTACATCATGGCAAAGAAGCAGTTGGAATTCTCCGAGGCTATCAAGGCATGATCGATGCTGATTTCTGGAAAATGGATGCCCACTCTGTAAGTAATATTTTGCAAAAAGGCGGCACCATTCTACGCTCTGCCCGCTGTAAAGCATTCCGCACCCCAGAAGGCCGCAAGCAAGCGTACGACCAGCTCAAAGCACACGGAATAGACAGTATAGTGGCGATTGGCGGCGATGGCACCTTCACCGGTGCTAATGTGTTTATGGCAGAATATCCGGATATCGCGATTATGGGATGCCCGGGCACGATCGATAATGACTTAGTCGGTACCGACTACACCATTGGCTACGATACGGCGATTAATACCGCAATGCATGCTATTGATAATATAAAAGATACGGCCAATGCGCACGATCGACTCTTCTTTATCGAGGTGATGGGCCGCGATGCAGGTTATATTGCTCTGAACACGGCTATTGCAGTAGGGGCTGAAGCCGTATTGATTCCAGAAACCAAGACTAACATTGAGTCGCTATCTAAACAGTTGATTGAGTTCCATAAGCGGAAGAAGAATTCGAGCATCGTGGTGGTGGCCGAAGGGGATGATGCAGGTGGTGCGTTCAAAATTGCTGAAGAAATTGAGAAACACTGCCCCTATGAAGTTCGCGTATCCGTATTAGGCCACATGCAGCGGGGAGGTAGCCCAACTTGCCTCGAACGCGTGCGTGCGAGTCAGATGGGTATGGAAGCCGTAAAAGCTCTACTCAATGGAAAAAAGGGGGAGATGGTAGGTATTGTGAATGGAAAAATTACCTTCACACCTTTTGGAAAAGCAATAAAACATAACCTTCCCATCAACCCTACCCTACTTGAAATGGTTGAAGTATTGAGTTGATACAATAAATATATGGCAGCCAGACAATCATTCAATAAGAAATTGCAAGAAAGTCTTACCGTACCATTTTATATGGTGGCGGTATTATGGATTATTCACCTTATACAATTCATTCTTCCCTTCAACTTTGGTTGGTTAGGTATTTATCCAGGGGAAATATGGGGCCTTCGAGGTGTGATCTTCGCCCCACTGATCCACTCCGATTGGGGGCATTTACTTTCCAATACCCCTCCTTTCTTTGCCCTCACGGCCATCATCTGGTTCTTTTATCGGCGGATCGCCATACCGAGTTTTATGATGATTTATCTGCTCACCGGCTTGGGAGTGTGGCTCTTTGGTCGGGAGGTCTTCCATATTGGAGCTAGCGGTGTGGTCTATGGTTTGGTGTCCTTTGTTTTTTGGAATGGTATTTTTCGCCGCAACCTGAAGTCTATTGTTCTGGCGCTGATCGTGGTATTCTACTACGGCTCCATGTTTGCGGGCATCCTGCCGGGGCAAGAAGGCATCTCTTGGGAAAGCCACTTGATTGGGGGCATTGTTGGCATTTTCGCCTCTTACTGGTTTAAGGAAGCCATTGAAGAGGATGAAAAAAAGCCGGTCTACTCGTGGGAATTAGAAGAAGAAACGAAGGAAAGTTTTCTCGATCCCAATGCTTTTGAAAAGACGCGCCAGCAGCGCATGGAGGAGCAGCGTCGGCGAGATGAAGATGGCTGGTTCCGCACGATAAGCTAAGTAGATGTGTGGTTGTTCTTTGCACCATTCCAGATGCAGTAGTCGCTATTCAGCAGATTAGGCATTGGCTTTCGCCAAAAGGTGAGCTGATCGTGCTGGAACATATTCGAGCGCAGCGTAATTGGGTGGCGCTTTCGCAAAAAGTCGTGACGCCCCTGTGGAAACAGCTCGCTCAGGGTTGTCACTTGGATCGGCCCACCGATCATTCGCTTAAGGCGAATGGTTTTGAGGCGATTAAAGAGGAGTATTTTAATGCTGGGGTGCCGTTTTATGCGGCTAGGATGGTAAGAAATGCCTAAAAGTATGGTGCGCGCAGGGCTGCAATGGTAATTACAGCTTGCCCGCCTACGGGGGCAGTTTTAGGCACGCACCGGTAAGTTACAGACAGATTGTCCGAATGAGTCGGACATTTTTTGACAGCCTGTACATGTGCTTGTAAAGGCATATTGTCCCTGTGGGGACAAACTGTCTATAAGTCAGCACAGTACCTACTAAATGCGCTCGCCTCAGGCGAGCAGCCTATGCAGGCACGTACCTGATTTTAGCGCTGAGTTGCCATTTTATGCGGCTAGGATGGTAAGAAATGCCTAAAAGTAAG
>JBCCRH010000109.1:0-14601 GCA_039208045.1 Bacteroidota bacterium | reverse complement strand
ACAAAGCAAACACGAGCAAAGCAAGAAATCTCATGAGCAGGAGGTATTGATTTTTCGTTTTTAGTATGTCGTCAGCATATAAATGTACACAACTTAGTCGTAAAGAATTAAGCTACCGCATTTTATTTTGACAAAACTTGTAAGAATGAACTGACTGCCAGGAAGTTCTGAACATAAGTTTTGTTAAACTAGGCGCCATCCTTGCTATTTAAGGGCAATTTGACGTCGTTCGTCTAAAGTCATCCTAACAAGATGTGGAGCTCCCTTGTAAAATTCCATTTTTTTGTATTTTCCCGAAACAAATACCTAATATTCCTCTTTGGAGTAAAATATACCACCCTAATTTTTTCTCTACACCCCAAAAAGCAATCAAAGTAGAGCCAACTATTACGAAATAGAATCACATTATTCACTTTAATTATAAACAGGACAGTATGAAAAATCACCTGAAAAGACGGGATTTTGTCAAAATGACGGGCCTAGGACTTGCGTCAATGGCCGTACCCGTTTCTGTGTTTAGCCACTCGGTTCCGCTCGATTATACATCTAGCCCAATCGATCCTGCTATACACAAGCGCTTTGCTAATGTTGCCCTCAATGCAGCCACCAAAGCTGGTGCGAGCTATGCGGATGTTCGCATCGGACGGTATCGTAATCAATATGTTTTCACTCGTGAAGATCGTGTACAAAACATCGTAAACACAGAATCTTACGGTGCTGGTATCCGTGTAATTGCGAATGGCACTTGGGGTTTTGCCTCTACTAACGATGTAAGTGATGATGGTATTGCTAAGGCCGCACAGCAAGCAGTAATGATTGCTAAGGCCAATTCTATTTTGCAGGAAGAGCCCGTGGAGCTAGTGCCCGTCCAAGGGTATGGCGAAATAGAATGGAAAACGCCCATCGAGAAGAATGCACTTGAAGTGCCTGTAAAAGAGAAGGTAGACTTGCTGCTTTCTGCCAATGCCGCAGCACTCGAAAATGGTGCCAAGTACATCAATTCTAGCCTTTTCTTAGTTAACGAGCAGAAGTACTTTGCCTCTACGGAAGGTTCTTACATCAACCAGGATGTACACCGCATTTGGCCTACTTTCTCCGCAACTGCCATTGATCCTAAGGCAGGCAAATTTAAGAGTCGCCAAGCGCTAAGTGCGCCAATGGGTATGGGTTTTGAATACCTCGACGCCAAGCCTGCCGATAAAGTTGCTGGCCCCGAAGGTACTGGCCTGACCCTATACAAAAATAGCTATGATATTAAAGAGGATGCTATAGCTGCCGCTAAACAGGCCAATGCTATGCTCACTGCAAAATCAGTAACAGCGGGTAAATACTCCATGGTATTGGAGCCTAACCACTTGGGCTTAACTATCCATGAATCAGTAGGCCACCCACTAGAACTAGATCGTGTACTAGGATATGAAGCGAACTACGCAGGTACCAGCTTTGCCACATTAGATAAGTGGGAAACGAAGAAATTCAACTACGGAAGTGAAATTGTCAACCTAGTAGCTGATAAAACACAAGCTAACTCTTTAGGTCTAGTAGGCTATGATGATGAAGGCGTGGCTACCAAAGAATGGCACCTAGTGAAAGATGGCGTGCTGGTGAACTACCAAGCCATCCGTGATCAAGCGAAGATCATAGATGAGGGAGCATCGCACGGCTGTTGCTACGCAGATAGCTGGAGCTCTATTCAATTTCAGCGTATGCCTAATGTATCGCTAGAGCCTGGAAAAGAGAAATATAGTGCCGCAGATATGGTAAGCGATGTGGATAAGGGCATCTATATTGCAGGGCGTGGCTCCTACTCTATCGATCAGCAGCGCTACAACTTCCAGTTTGGGGGTACCGTATTCTATGAAATCAAAAATGGTAAGATCGAAGGCATGCTCAATGATGTAGCCTATCAGTCGAATACCCAGGAATTCTGGAACTCCTGTACCAAAATTTGTGATGAAAGCGACTACCGCTTATTTGGCTCCTTCTTTGATGGTAAGGGCCAGCCGTCGCAAATTTCGGCAGTGTCGCATGGTAGCTCTACCACCCGTTTTGATGACGTCAACGTAATCAATACGGCGAGAAAAATCTAAATTATCAAGTCAGTTAAACATTAATCATGGCTATTTTAACGAAAGATCAAGCCTACGAAATACTCAAAAAAGTGGTTCAGTTTTCGAAAGCCGACCACTGCTCCGTCAATCTAGGCGGTAGCAATCAGGGCAATATTCGTTACGCCCGTAATACGGTATCCACCAGTGGGATGGAATCCAATATTTCGCTCGCCATCTCTTCTGCCTTTGGCAAGCGCACCGGCGTGGCAACCACCAATGAGCTAGATGATGACTCGCTCAAGCGCGCTGTGGCTCGCTCTGAAGAGTTAGCACGGCTCTCTCCTGAGAATCCAGAATACATGGAGCCCCTCGAACCTCAGGAATACAAAAAAGCGAATACCTTCTTCCAGTCTGTTGCCGACATTGAACCCAAGTATCGCGCAATGGCTACTAAAGATAGTATTGCTTACACCAAGGAGAAAGGACTTATTGCTGCTGGATTTATTGAAGATGGCTACGGCTTTTCTTCGCTCATGAATTCCAAAGGCTTATTTGCCTACAATAAGTCGTCGAGTCTCGACTTCACCCTTACCGTACGTACTAAAGATGGTACTGGCTCGGGCTGGGTATCTCGTGATGTCAATGACTTAAAGTACTTCGACATCATGGAAGCCACCCAAACAGCAGCGGCCAAAGCAGCGATGTCTGCCAATGCCAAAGCCATTGAGCCTGGCAAGTACACCGTTATCTTAGAACCTGCGGCAGCGGCTGGCCTTATCGGCAATATGTTCTACAGCATGGGGGCTCGCTCTGCCGACGAAGGTCGTAGCTTCCTGTCCAAAGAAGGGGGCACCAAATTGGGCGAAAAGATGTTCGACGAACGCATCACCATCTACTCTGATCCCATGAATGAGCTGGTACCTGGCGGCACCTGGTCGGGCGATGGACAACCACAGGTGAAGCGTAATTGGGTAGAAAAAGGCGTGGTTAAAAACCTATTCTACAGTCGCTATTGGGCTAAAGAGAAGGGCGTCAACCCAGTCCCATTCCCAAGCAACGGCATCATGGTAGGCGGCGATAAGTCGACCCAAGAGTTGATCGCTAGTACAGAGCGTGGCGTTTTAGTCACTCGTCTCTGGTATATCCGTACGGTAGACCCGCAAACCTTACTCTATACGGGCTTAACCCGCGACGGTACCTTCTACATCGAAAATGGAAAGATCAAGTATCCGATCAAAAATATGCGTTTCAACGAAAGCCCTGTCATCATGCTCAACAACTTGGAAGAGCTAGGCAAGGCAGAGCGCACTGGTGGTAACCTCATTCCTTCCATGAAGATTCGAGATTTCACCTTTACTAGCTTGTCAGACGCGATATAGAGGTGGGGAGGATGGAGGAGGACGGGGGATGGAGGAGGACGGAGGACGGGGGACGGATTTTTGGTTTTGGGTTAAGCGTGTGAATCCTTACTCGTCACTCGACATCCATAATCCAAAACTCGCCCTCCACCCCCCATCCTACGTCCTTCACCCTCCATCCTTCCTCCTCCTTCCTCCGGCCCCCATCCTTCCTCCTCCGTCCTCCTAAAACCTATACGAAAGCGCAATATCATTGATTCCGCGATCTAGCAAAAACTCTAAGCCATTGATGGATTGCTTCTGCCAGTTATTTTCATTGTCTAGATATTGATAGTTGCCTATTCGGTAATTGAACTGCGTACCAAATTCGATGGTAAATACAAGACGTTCTGTAAGATTAAGCTTAGTGCCCAATACTGGAATTAATCCTATGGAATAATGGGTATTGCCCACAGAGCGCAAGATATCACAGGCGGGGTTGCCATCAATCAAATCGCAGGTTTCGGAAGTAGCATAAACATCGCCCATATGGAAGGCCAGTTGGACATCAACACCGTAATAGAGTGGTATGCCCTTCGCCTTAATGTGTGGAGCAACGCCAACATCTATGGCCCAAATTTGCTGAGGAAGGTAGTAGCTAAAAATAGAAGTCTCTTCTAAGGAAACACGTTTTACAAATTCTGTTTCTTGAAAGGACGTTGTAAAACCAAGTCGAAATCGTAAGTCTTTTTCCCCCGTATCTTCCTTATAAAACAACTCGATATTCGTATGATCCAACCGATTGCCCGTTAAAGTCACAATCATTGGCGACAAGTCAATTCCAAATTCAGTATTATACTGGGCAGACAAACTTTGAATACATAGCAGACAAAAAAGCACGTTCGTTAATCGCATGAGTAGTAGATTTGTTACTCTCTCGAAACGCTAGCGCAAATAACTGATTTTTCACTGGTACTGCTTTAACAACTATGAATAGTATATCCTCCAAAATAGCTACCAAACTTGCTGCCTTCGATACGGAGTCCTTCTTTTTTACTCGTATCCAATATAATTCGGGCGATTGGAATACCGATCAGCGCATGCCTTCCAATCTGCTGCATTCCTTGGTAGAATACACGACTCTACCTATAGACACCGAAGAACGCGTGGTTCCGCTTAGCAGTAAAGATCTATTCAAAAGCCCTTTTTGTTACCTCAGCGGTCATAAGCTAGTAGAGTTCAGCAGCGAAGAACAAGCAAACTTTAAAAAATATGTCCAAAATGGCGGCTTTGTCTTCGTCGACGATTGCAACCACGATATTGATGGCCTTTTTGCCAAATCGTTCGAACGACAGATGACTACGCTATTCGGCCCGTCTGCTTTGCAGAAAATTCCAAATGATCACCGCCTCTATTCTTGTTTTTTTACCTTCGAAGAAGGCCCTCCCAATACCTCTATCGAACTCAATGGTTGGGGAGATGACCTCATCCACGACTACCTCAAAGCCATAATAATCAATGGTCGCATCGGCGTTCTTTACAGCAATAAAGACTATGGCTGCGAATGGGACTACCACTTTCGTAACAAGCGCTGGCTCGCGGAGGACAATACTAAGTTTGGGGTGAATATTGTGGTGTATGCGTTGACGAGTTAGGGGTTTCGGAGGACGAGGGATGGAGGTGTGGAGGACGGGGGAGGCTCAATATTGGATATTTAAGCCCTGTACGAACCAAGTAATATCCAATATTTCGCGCGAGGAAGGTTGGGGGGGTGAGGGGTTTTTGGAGGACGGGAGATGGAGGAATGGTGAATTTGTGTATTTTGAATCTAAAAGAGGGGAAAAGTGTGCGGAGTGACACAAAAGTCTTTGTTTCTCAAAACTCATAGTGTGTATTCGCCGTTAGAATCCCATATAAATTAGCTCACTGTGCAACGCCCGATAATAGATTCACCCAAAAATAGTAGGTACATGAAAGTAGCCCTTACGCTGTTTGGAGCCTTGTTTATATCTGTGAGTGCCATGGCTCAGCAGCCTTCTCAGTATTCCCTTTATATGTTGAATAAAGTACAACAGAATCCAGCTTATGCGGGCTTGGATAATTCGCTGGTGGCTACAGGAGTATTTAGACGGCAGTGGACGGGCCTAGAGGGAAGTCCTACGACGCAGGCTTTGAATGTGCACTTGCCTATCTATTATCTGAATAGTGGATTTGGGTTGAAGTTTGAAAATGATGTGTTGGGGGCTTCTCAGCAGCTTTCTATCACGGGGGTGTACAGCTATCAGGTACTTATGGATAATGGGGTGTTGTCTTTTGGGGTAGAAGGGGGCATTGTGCAGCGGTCGCTAGATGGGGAGTTGCTTCGAACGCCGGAAGGGGTGTACCAAGATGATGCCTTTGATCATAATGACCAGATTTTGCCTTTTGGATTGGAGACGGCTGTCGCTACTACTTTTGGGGCTGGGATTTATTACCAGACGGAGCAGTTTGAGATTGGAGTGGCGGCGCAAAATATAACGGAAGCAGAAGCTGCTTTTTCGACTTTGAATCTGCAATTGGTACGCTACTACACTTTAATGGCATCTTATAGTTTTGATATTAGCAGGTCATTTAGTTTGCAGCCTTCGGTGCTGGTGCGGTCGGATATAAACCAGACTCAGGTCGAGGCGTCTGTACTGACCACCTATAACGAAAATATTTTTGGAGGGGTTGGATTTAGAGGGTACAACTCAGAGACTATCGATGCCGTGAGTTTTATAGCGGGCTTTAAGCTTAGTGAGAATTTGTCGTTGGGTTATGCTTATGATTATACGCTATCAGACCTCAATGTAGTAAGTACGGGCTCTCATGAAATTGTGGTGAGTTATAATCTGAATAGGATATTTGGCAAGGGGCAGCCTCCTCGTATCATTTATAATCCGAGATCTTTGTAATGAGTTTTCTCAAAAAAAGATCGAAGGTTAACAATTTCTAAATAAAAGATGCCGTTTTGATGACAGAGCGATATGAATTGCCCCAATGAATGCGCTCCTGCTTTTTGTATTATCCGGAAAAAGTCGTAATATTGGGTCTCAATGGTCAATAAATTAAAATAGCTACAATTCATGGATATATTTATCCTCTCATGTAGCTTCTCGTAGTAACCAATCAAGGCTTTCCGTAACTATTTAGATAGAGTAAATTCCACTGGTTATTTACTCATGTTCAACTTACTCGCTCAGGACTGAAATTCGTTTTTTGCCTAGCAAAAACGAATATTTAACTTTTGATAGTTTTATCAAACGGACTATATTTACGTCCTCTTATAAAGATCATACTTAATCTGAAGGAAAACTCGGGTGTTAACATGAAAAAAATTATCAACCTCCTACTAGTGCTATTGGTACTAGTTCTCACTTCTTGTGGCTCGCGTCAGAGCGGCCAACTCACAGGTGTTATTAATCGTCCAGCTTGGAAAGGTATCAATCCATATGGTATGGTGTATGTGCCCTCAGGTACTGTGCATATCGGACCAAGTGATCAGGATGTATCAAACACTTTCGTACAGCGTCAAAAGTCAATCTCTATTCAGGGTTTCTACATGGATGATACTGAAGTTACTAATAATGAGTATCGTCAGTTTGTATACTGGGTAAGAGATTCATTGGCACACTCTTACCTAGAGCACTATCTTCCTGAAGATGAGGATTCTGATAGAGATGAGCCTTTACTAGATTGGGATGAAGACATCGATTGGACGGACGAGGCCGTGCAAGACATGTTCTACCAAGGCGATGATCGCTTTGCCGACAAAAAAGAATTAGATGTTAATCTGCTTGAGTTTGAATACGAGTGGTTTGACTGGAAAAGAGCAGCACACAGTAAAGATCCGAGTGTCCCAAGAAACTCTTTCATTACGCGCAAGACAGCAAATATCTACCCAGATACATTAGTATGGGTTCGTGATTTCTCCTACTCTTACAACGAGCCAATGGCACGTAACTATTTCTGGCACCCAGCTTTCGATGATTATCCAGTGGTTGGTGTAGATTGGCATATGGCAACCGCCTTTAGTTACTGGCGTACCAAGCTTTGGAATAGTTATGAAGGTGGGGTGATTTCTGAAGATTTCCGTTTGCCAACAGAGCACGAGTGGGAGTATGCGGCCAGAGGGGGTCACGATTTAGCTCCATATCCGTGGGGTGGTTATTATGTGCGTAATGCGAAAGGCTGTTTGCTAGCTAACTTCAAGCCTGGTCGTGGTAACTATCCAGAAGACGGGGGTCAGTACACCGTGAAAGCAGATGCTTACTTCCCGAATGATTATGGCCTATACAATATGTCAGGTAATGTAGCAGAGTGGACCAGTTCAGCTTACTATGAAAATGCCTATGCATTTGTTCATGATCTGAACCCCGATATTCGCTACGATGCTAAAGATGATGATCCTAAGGGAGATAAGCGTAAAGTGATCAGAGGTGGTTCTTGGAAGGACGTGATGCACTTCCTTCAGACAGGTTCTCGTCACTATGAGTATCAGGATACTACTAAGTCCTATGTAGGATTCCGTTGTGTGTTAACATTCCTAGGTCGTTCTATTAACGATAACTTCTAAATACAATAAGGCGAGAATACAGCATAATATTAGTATTCTCGCCTTCTTTATTTTTGCCTCTCTACGTTTTCTCCTTCCTTCTTCAATCAACAAAACACCATCGTTTCTGATCCACGAGAAAAAAAATTCTTGAAAGTGTTACTTTCTTCTAGAATGACATTATTAGTGTGGGTCTAAACTACCCAATTGAATTATTTTCTTTTAATAACCTGAAAAAAAGCTTTTTTAAAGATGAGTTTCTTAAAATCAAAAGGTTTTAAATACGCTAAGAATTTACTTATTGGTGTCGGCGCAGCAGTCGTATTATTAGGTGCCCTTTTTAAGCTAGAAAGCTGGGAAGGTGCGAGTACCATGTTGATCATTGGTTTGGGTACGGAAGCATTAATCTTCTTGTTTCTAGGTATCATCGGACCAGAAAAAGATTACTACTGGGAGAAGTTATATCCAGGCTTGGATAATTACAGCTCTAACATTGCTCCATTGACAGCCGGAGATCAAGGGCCTGCTTCTAACAATCGCGGATTAAATGGCGAAGTAGTAGAGCAGCAGCTAGGCGGTATGCTTTCAGAGCTACAAACCATGTCGAAGAGTATGTCTTCCTTAAAAGCACTGCAAGAGGTGGATTTCTCTGGAACTAGCGATCAGATTCGCTCGATGAACAACTTCTACTCCAAGCTGAATGAAGCGATGGTAGATTTAACTGATTCTTTGGAAGATACGAAGGAATACAAGGAGCAGCTATCTCAGCTGAATAAGAATATCGGTTCCTTGAATAATGTATACGGTTCTTTGAATTCTGTTTATGGCAACATGATTTCTGCAATGGCTAACGTCAAGCAGGGATAAGCATCAGCCAAAAAAGGAATAGATTTTTATTAACGAAAAAAAGAACTAAAACATGTCAATACCTAAGGAACCGCGGCAGTTGATGATCAACCTAATGTATCTGGTACTGACGGCGCTATTGGCTTTGAACGTTTCAGCAGAGGTGATGAATGCCTTCTTTACGCTAGACGATGGTAACAAAGCCAGTATGAGAACCGTTGATTCTCAACTTGACCAAACAGTAAAAGGTCTAAAGGACTTGTTAGCAGACGAGTCCAAGCAAAAATACCGCCCCATTGAGCCTGCTATCGATCAAGTACGTGCAGTATCTGCAGAATTTAATACGTACACCAACCAGCTTCGCGACAATCTAATTGATGCGGCAGGTAATAAGGATGGCAAAGTTGATGAAGGCGACTACGTAGAGAGCTACGGTAAAACTGTACCTAAGGGAAAGAAAAACAAAGATATCACTACACGTATTCTGGTAAACGATGGCAAAGGAGAGGAGCTAAAAGCAGAAATCCTAAAGACGAAAGAGTCTATCGTAAAAGTATACAGTGATTTGTTGACTGAGCATGGCGAAACATTTGGCCTCAAGCAAGAAGAGATCAATAGTCGTATTCAGAATATTGGTAACAACCTTCCATTTAGCATAGACGATGAAACATGGAAAGGTACCGATAAGGCAAGCTGGGCAGATTTTAAATTCCGCCAAATGCCATTGGCAGCGGTACTTCCACTATTGAGTCAGCTACAGTCTGATTTGAAAAGTTCAGAGGCAGCCTTGTTGAATAATATGGCAGAGTTGGCTGGTGGTCGCGTGGTAGAATTTGATGCTTTCTTCCCGGTAGTACAAGCCAAGCGCGCTTATGTGATCAAGGGTGATCCCTTTGAAGCAGAGATTTCTGTAGGTACCTACAGTACACAGATCAATCCTGATGACATCAAGATTTCTGTGAATGGTAGCCGCTTGTCTGTAAATGATGCGGGTAAGGCAGAATACAAAACGGGTACTAGCTCTACTGGTAAGAAGACACTTCAGTTAGATGTGGAGGTACGTAACCCACTCACAGGAGAAATCTCCAAGGGAGATGGTACCTATGAGTATGAGGTAGGAACACGCTCGGCGACTGTTTCTGCGGATAAAATGAATGTATTCTATATCGGTGTAGATAACCCAGTATCTGTTTCTGTAGCAGGTGCTTCTAGTAATGATTTGAAAGTTTCTGCTACTGGTGCTAACATCAAAGCGACCAACAAGTCGCAAGGTAAGTACAACATAACTGCTACAAAGCCTGGGGATGCTAAAATTTTCCTATCGGGTGGTGGCTTGCCACGTACTACTTTTGATTTTCGTGTGAAGCGTATTCCTGATCCGGTTGCTCGTTTGAGTAAGAGTTCTGGTGGTACAATGGGAAATGGAGAGTTCAAAGCGCAAGGTGGTGTAGCTGCTATTTTGGATAACTTTGATTTTGACGCAAAGTGTCGAATTCAAGGGTTTAACTTGGTATATGTAGCGAAGCGTCAAGATCCGGTAGAGGCTGTGAATTCTGGTCCTCGTTACAGCGATAAGGCGAAGCGATTGGTGACGAAAGCGAAGCCTGGTGATATTTATTACTTTGATAATGTAAAAGCTAAATGCCCTGGAGATAATGTAGGTCGTCCGATTAACTCTATGGTATTCAAGATTAAATAAATTTTTGATGTTAAATTGTAATAGTGCGCTTGGTTAATACGTTTAATGGGTGCACTTTTACATTTTACATCGACTACACACTCATTCAACAAAATCTTAAACCATGAAGATCGCTTTTAAATCGCTTGGTATCTGTTTGTTGGCGTTGTTCTTCATCAATCCAATGTTCGCACAGACTCCGAACGATATTATCCTACTTGATGATGACGAAGATGAACAGACTACCACTACTACTGAAAATAAGAATACGCCACTCGATGATGTAGTGGAAGCCGAAAATATGGTCAATAAGCGGGTACTCCCTTATGATCATATCCGTGAAGCTGATATTTTCTGGAAAAAAAGAATTTGGCGAGTAATTGATATTCGAGAGAAAATGAATCTGCCGTTTGCTTATCCGGAGCGCCCCTTCTTCACTATTTTGATGGATGCTGCTTCTACTGGCGAGATTAAGGCATATAGTACAGAAGATGATAAATTTTCTATTGAGCTAACTCCTGATGAAGTGAAATCAATGGGTGCCAGTATTGATACTATTTCTACCCTCGACCCTGAAACGTATGAAGAGACGTTCCAGATCGTACGTAATGAAGTAAACCCTGAAGATGTAAAGCGTTTCCGTCTAAAAGAAATGTGGTTCTTTGATGAAGAAACTTCAACCATGCAAGTACGTATTTTGGGTATTGCACCACTTATCGATGTGAAAGATGACAACGGTAACTTCCGTTACGAAAAGCCGATGTTCTGGATATACTATCCTGAAGCACGTGAAATGTTAGCCAATGTGCAGGTATTCAATGTAAATAACGATGCTGCACCAATGAGTTGGGAAGACTTGATGGAAATGCGTTTCTTCTCTAGCTATGTATATAAGGAATCAAATGTATTTGACCGCCGTTTGCAAGAATACCTCATTGGGGTAGATTTGCTGATGGAAGCGGAAAAGATCAAGCAAGAAATTTTCAACTTCGAGCACGACTTGTGGTCTTACTAGCAGCGAATAGCGATCTTTCCTAAGGGAATAAAATGGGTTTTAAGAGGCATAGTCTTTTAAAACCCATTTTTATTATACCGCCCCCTGCATATACTCCCAGGCGGTCTGATACAAGCCTTCTTGCTCGCAGTAGTCTAAGAAGGCCTGGTAAAAAGCATCTACCCCAATAGTGGCGCTATCTCCAATGACCACTAGTTGCTTTTTTGCCCTAGTCATCGCGACATTCATACGGCGATAGTCTTTGAGGAAGCCAATTTCTCCTTTATCATTTGAGCGAACTAATGAGATGTATACTACATCTGCTTCCTGCCCTTGGAAACCATCTATGGTATTGATGCTGAGCGTTAAGTCTGCCAGCTGCACATCCTCTTTTACGGATTGTTTCATCAGGGCTACCTGCTCGCGGTAGGGAGAAATAAGCGCAATACTCGGTAGCTCTTCTTCCTGAACTGCTGCTCTTAGGAGGTAGAGGTGTTCCCGTAAAATCTGATACTCGTCTGGGTTGTAGCGGCTCTTGTATTGTTGTTGTATTTGCTCAGCGAAGCCACAGCCCGCAGTGTCTATAAAGACTAAGGGCGCATTCTTAGCAATAGCCAGCTGATGCTGCTTCACTGCTTCAGCCGCTTGCAGTTGTCCATCGTAAAAGCGTTGGTTAGAAAATCCCATAATCGTTTCATGCATCCGGTACTGTATGTTCAGCAGATTGGCACTTGTATTTCGCTTGATGGACTTCTCAATAAGCGTGATGCCAAAGCCTTTGCGCTGCGCCTCATTAGACTTCACTGTAGGAGGGAGTTGGAATGGATCACCTGTCAGCACCACTTTGGAGGCTTTCAGGATGGGAATCCAGGTAGCAGGCTCTAGCCCCTGTGCGGCTTCATCAATTACCGCAGTACGAAACTTTCGATTATTTAAAATTTTGCTGGAAGCACCCACCAACGTACAAGTAATCACTTGTGCACTGCTCAAAATTTGATCGATTAAGCGATCTTCTAACTGATTGGCCCAAGCATCTAGCTGTCCCGCTTCTCTGAAGAGATTTCCACGATTGATGTATTCGTCTCTGCCAAACCTACGTTTGAAGCGCTTCGCCTGGCGGCGCATTTCAGCTGCTTGGATTTTTACCTTTTTAATATTCTTACTCTCTGGATGAGCACTGATTTGCATATCCAGCGTATGATTGATGACGTCTTCATCAACCCGCGAAATGTTACCAATGCGTACTACTTGGAGTCCCGCTGAGGCTATCCGTTCTGTGAGTAAATCCACGGCCGTATTGCTAGGCGCAGTAACCAATACCGTACTTTCTGTTTTGCAAAGCTGTTTGACGGCTTGTACGATAGTAGTCGTTTTACCGGTACCGGGAGGGCCATGTATAATGGTGATGTCCCGAGAGGCCAGTACTTGGTTGACGGCTTTATTTTGGGAAGGATTGAGGGATGGAATATTGACTGCTTGATTGGTAGGGTAAAAAGCAGGTTCTTGTTGGCCATATAGAATTTCTCTCAATTCTGCTAGGCGATCCTGCTTGGCTGACATCACCTTCTTGAGTGCCTTGGCCATTTCGATGTAAGTGGTCTCATCGAAAAGCATATCTACGCCCACCATACCGAGGCCAAGCCATGTGGGCAAGTCCTTGGTATTGAGGATAATTTTGATTTTGTTGCGATCCACATAGTGAATCACCCCTGACTTTTCGCGTCCTTTAACGCTAGGCTGAAGCGTAAATAAATTAGCTGCTTGGCCCGAGCGCAGGCGGTGCGGTTCGCCCAATTGGGTGGTGCGCTGTGCTATAATGTAGGCGCGCTCCCCGTAGGTATAGCCTTGCTTCGTAATCTCCAACGGATACCAAGTAAAGCCTTGCTTTTTGCGCTCCTCCAGCGGAAGCTGTAGAACCTTTTGCTTAAACTGTTCGAGGTCTTCTTGCTTTTCGAGTTCGAGTAATTCCTGTAGTTTTTCTAACTCCGCCTGTACAGTTTTACTCATAAGATGCTACTTTTCTAATCAATCACCAGTCGATGGACTAAATGGATATCATTGTTCACTAATCGGAGCAGATATACTCCGGGTGCATAATTACCCATATCAAATGTGGTCAAGGCCCCATTTGTTTTGAAAGTGCCCACTTTTTCCCCAGTCACACTCAATAGTTCCAGCTGTGTGTTGCCTTTTAGCAAATCTTCAGATAAATCGACATTCAAAAAGCGATTAGTTGGGTTGGGATAAATGTTGAATCCTGCTTTTCGAGCATCAAGGTCAGTTACATTTACCGTTTCTAAATTAAAAGTCAATCGGTCAATATTAAAAGGAGTGTTATTCGTAATGGCCAGTCGCATCTGCTGTTCCCCTGCTTCCAGTTCAATCATCTCGCTAGCACTTATTTCTTGAAAGGCATACCAATCCCCAGTACTCGGCACGCTAAAATTGGTGACTGCATTATTCCCATCAAATGTAATGCTAAAGGTGCCATTAGACATTTGGGAGGCCACCTCTGCTTGCACGGTATACCTACCCGCTTGTGCTACATTCACGGTATACTCTATCCATTCACCCACATTTACATATTCCAAAATAAAACCCTCACCCAGTGCTCCAATATCTACGCCTTCATCTAAGCGAAAGCCTCCAGGAATATTGGCAGCATCGCTATCATGGTAGGCCAAGCCCTCTCCACCATTATCATACTCTTCCACCTCTACATCTCCAGGAATCGATATGGGAACAGCGTTAAATGGTGTTTGTACAGTGGCTATGATTCGTATTCTGGTAGGATAGCCATGCAGTAGCGTGCCATCTGCTCTAGTAGTATACATCCGATAGGTATAGGTTTGCCCTTCGCCAATATCCATGTCCGTATAAGAGCTGGCATCTGCGGGCAGTGTAGCGATGGTAGTAAAGCCACTGGTAGCCGCCACGGACCGTTCCAAAATAATAGCCCCATTATCACTGGCCCGGTTATTCCATTCCACTAATATCGCAGGAGCTTCTCCATCGCTTATAAGAGATGAAACGATCTGATTGGGAGAGTCCTCATGGTAGTGCATCAAAATGTCCTTTTCTACTGGCCAAGTGTTGGTTGCCCGATTCAGAATGCCAAAATT